>DASUBC010000490.1:0-4429 GCA_035763465.1 Thermomicrobiales bacterium | reverse complement strand
CGGCGCGCCGATGTGCTGGAACGAGCGGCGCAGGAAATCGCCGGCGCGACCGACGCGCGGATCATGCCGGTCGCGGCCGACATCAGCCAGGCGGACGGCGCGGCGCGCGTGATTCAGACCGCCGTGGAGCGGTTTGGCCGCCTCGACATCCTGGTCAACAATGCCGGGACATCCGCCGCGCGGGCCTTCGCCTCCGTCACCGATGAAGACTGGCAGGATGATCTCGACCTGAAACTCTTCGGCGCTATCCGGACCAGCCGCCTCGCACTGCCGCATCTTCGCGCGGCCGGTGGCGGGAGCATCATCAACCTGCTCAATATCGGCGCGAAGCAGCCGGGCGCAGCGTCTGTGCCGACCTCCGTCAGCCGCGCCGCTGGCCTGGCGCTCACAAAGGCGCTCTCAAAAGAATTGGCGCCGGACAACATCCGCGTCAACGCCGTACTGATTGGTCTCGTGAAGAGCGGGCAGCACGAGCGCGCCTGGCGCGCGACCGGTGGCGAACAATCGCTGGACGAGTTCTATGCCGGAATGCAGCAGCGGCGCGGTGGCCCGCTTGGCCGCATCGCCGACGCCAGCGAAGCAGGCGACCTGATCGCCTTCCTCGCCTCGGCGCGGGCGGCCTACATCACCGGCGTCGCGATCAACTTCGATGGCGGCGCGTCGGCGGTCGTCTGATACGGAGTTACAGGTTACAGGTTGCAGGTTGCAGGTTTGGGAGGGTCAAGGCATCGGTTTCTGGCAGAGCGTTGATTGGCCCCAACCTGCAACCTGCAACCTGTAACCCGCAACCACGCTTACGCTGATACAGCGGTAACGCTTATCTGGACAGTGGTCGCCACGGCGACCGTACGGTAAAGCGGTCAACCGTCTTTGTAGCGTTGGACAACCGCCTCAGCCTGCTCCTGGCTTGGGCCGGTGAGCGTGAAACGCAGGTCTATCCGAGCGAAACTCGTCGGGTTCTGCTTCTCGCGCAGCCCCTCGATCAGCACCTCCATCCGCTGCACCGGCACGCCCATCTCTTGCGCCGCACGCTCGACCAGGGTCACGCCGCAGGACGAGACGCCGGCCAGAAACGCCTCGCTGGAGCCGAGCGCCTCGCCCAGCGCCGGGCTGTCAATCACGAAGTGCTGGTTCCGCGCAGTGTTGAGGCAGCGTCCGACAGTGCCGCTACTGGAAGAGCGCACCGTCGTCACCAGATATTGCTCGCTCATCGCCCGCCTCCTGTTGTGACCATCCATCGCCGTCCGGGTCAACGCGCTGATGGTATCACCGCGAGCGACTTCCTGTCTTGACCAGCCTTCGCGGGGTGCAGGATACTCGGCGCGGGGGCGCCGATGTGGGCGCGCGCCTGGCTGGACTGCGCTACAGCGTGAGGAGATGCGGCGGCATATGAAGATCACCGGCCTGCGGACGTTTATCGTGTCCGCCAGCGAACAGGGCGGCAATTGGGTCTTCGTCAAGGTCTATACCGATCAGGATGGTCTCACCGGCGTCGGCGAGGGCACGGTCACCAGCAAGGCGCAGGCGGTCGCCGCCGCGATTGAGGAGCACGAGCGTTTCCTGGTCGGGCGCGACCCGCGCAACATCGAATGGCTCTGGCAGGCGATGTACCGCTACCCACGCTGGCGCGGCGGCCCGATGCTCAACTCCGCGATCAGCGCCATCGAAATGGCGCTGTGGGACATCAAGGGCAAGGCGCTCGGCCAGCCAGTGTGGCAATTGCTCGGCGGCGCGGCGCGCGACCGCATCCGGCTCTACGCCCACGCCTCGCCACACTCGGAGGGCGGCCTGCGTCGGATTGAAGAATTGCTCGCACAAGGCTATACCGCGATCAAAGCGGGGCCATTCACTGTGCGGGATAACGTGGTTCAGCCGAAACGGGACGTGCGCGAGGGCGCGGCGGCCTTCGGACGGATGCGCGAGCTACTGGGCGACGACCGCGATATTCTCATTGACGCGCACGGGCTGCTCACGCCGGTGGTGGCCGTGGACTTCGCCCGCCAGGTATCCCCCCACCGGCCCATGTGGATCGAAGAAATTACCCAACCAGAAGACCTGACGACGCTCGCCTGGGTCGCCGAACGCAGTCCGGTGCCGCTGGCGACCGGCGAACGACTCTTCACGAAGTGGGGCTTCAACGACCTGATCCAGCAGCGCGCCGTGGCCTATATCCAGCCCGACATCTCGCACGACGGCGGCATCCTGGAGACCAAGAAGATCGCCGCGATGGCGGAGGCGAAGTTCATCGAAGTCGCGCTGCACGGCGCGTCGTCGGAAGTCCTCACCGCCGCCAATTTCCATCTCAACGCCACCACGCCGAACTGCACGATTCAAGAGCATCCACTTGGCAGCCCGTGGCGCTACGAGGTCGTGCAGACGCAATGGCAGGTGCAGGACGGTTATGCGCTCCTCTGCGACGCGCCGGGCCTGGGCGTCGAATTGAACGAAGCCGAAGCTGCCAAACATCCCTATGTCGCCGACTTCCGCGCGCAGTACACCTTTCCGGATGGCTCCGTGGCCGACGCATGAGCGAAGTCGGGCAGACGGGCAGTCGGGCAGTCGGGCAGTGGGTTCTCGGCAGCACGGTGCCTGCTGACTAGCGCCGAGTCAATCCAGCGCACTGCCCGACTGCCCGACTGCCCGTCTGCCCGACTTTTCATCGCAGGGAGTGCCAATGACCACCGTGTCACTCTGGCAGGACAACGCGCGCTGGCCGGCGCTGCCGCACCGCCGCGAGGAGGCCGATGTCTGTATCGTCGGGGCCGGCATCGTGGGCAGCGCGCTCGCCACCTTTCTGAGTCAGGCCGGGAAATCGGTCGTCGTTCTCGAAGCGCGCGACGTGGCGCTGGGCGCGTCCGGACGAAACGCAGGCTTCATTGCCACGCTGCTCAAACCGACCTATCACCGCGAGATCGAGCAGTATGGTCACGCCGCCGCGAAAGCGCTGCGCGACCTGAGTTTCCGCAACCGCGCGCTCATCAAGGGCTTCCTCGATGCCTACGGCGTCTGGTACGAGGAGCCGGGGAGCATGATTCTCGCCTGGGACGAGGCGGAGGCGCGCGAGTTCGCGCTGGCCGCGCGGGCGCTGCTGGCCGATGGCTACGCGATCGAGTATACCGACCGCGACCCCACCGGGCGCGGCTTCCACGCCGCCATCTCCCAGCCAGGCGATATTGCCACGCAGCCCTACTGGCTGACGACACAGGTGATGGCGCACAGCGGCACGGTCGTGATCCCGAATTGCGCCGTGCGCCAGATTACACAGGAGCGCGGGATCGTCACCGTATATGGGCAGCGCGCGACCGTGCGGGCGGCGCAGGTCTGCCTCTGCACCAACGCTTACTCACCTTTCTTGCATCCATACTTCGCGGACAAGATTGTTCCGGCGCGCGGCCAGATGCTCGCGACCGCGCCGGTTCCGCGCTTCATGACGCAGCTGATGGGCTGTGAGTGGGGCTACCAGTACTTCCGGCAGCTGCCGGACGGCCGTTTTCTGCTCGGTGGCTGGCGCAAGCAATATGTCGCGGAAGAACGGACCTACAACGATGCCGCGACGACACCACACATCCAGCATGGCCTGGAAGGCTTCCTGCAACAACACTTCCCCGAACTGGCCGGCGTGCCGATCGAGCACCGCTGGAGTGGCATCATGGGCTTCACCCCCGACGGCCGGCCACTGGTCGGGCGACTGCCCGATCTGCCGCAGGTCTATTTCGCGGTCGGCTTCTCCGGGGAAGGCATGGGCATCGGGGCGGCGGTCGCGGAGCGCGCGGCGACATTCATGCTCGATGGCACATCGCCCGGCATCTTCGCCACGGACCGGCCGACACTGGCCGAGTCATGAGTGCGTGAGGGTGTGAGTCGTGAGAGTTGCTTGGGACTGGCCCTGTGCCAGCAGATGAGCGCCGTGCTGACCTGAATCTGCTCACGACTCACGCACTCACGACTCCCGCTCTCACGACCCGTCACCCGCCGCCCTGCACCGTCACCTGCGGCGGCTGCATCTGGTACGACTTGTAGCCAAGCCCTTTGAAGGAGAGGCCGTGGAGGATGCGCGTCTCGCCGGGGGCGATGTTCGCGCCACCGGCCAGCGATTGGTCGAGCTGCTGGCCGTTCGCATCGAGGAAGATGACCAGTACCGTGACCGATAGCAACGGCTGGCTGCTGATGTCCTTGACTGGCAGGGTCCATTCCACGTAACTATTGCCGTTGGTCGCGATGGTCAACTGCCCGAGGGAAACGAAGGACGTGTCGCCGCCGCCCACGCCGTTCGGGTAGCGCGCGGCGAGTTTGGCGCGCCCAAGCTGGCTCAGAAGCACGTTGTTCGGGGCCGCGAGCTCTGGATGGAGTTCGAAGACGGCGCGCTCGAAATATTGCACCTGGTAGGTCTTGCCGTCCACGCTGCTCTTCTCAGTGAAGACGCCTGTCA
>DASUBC010000489.1:0-6621 GCA_035763465.1 Thermomicrobiales bacterium | reverse complement strand
CAGCGCGGTGAAGGGCGCGATGATGGCGCCCGGTCTCTACCGCTTCTCGCTCGAAATAGACCTCGCCGCGCGCGATACTTACGCCGCCCGCCATGACGCGCACACACCGCACACGCTCACGCTGGCGGTCCTGCGCGACCTTGCGCCGCGCCTCTACGAACGCTTCCGCGCCGCCCGGCCGCTGCCGCACAGCACCGCCTATGCGCCGCTCGCCTATCGCGTCCCGCAAATCACCTACGACGGGCTGCTGCTCGTCGGCGACGCCGCCGGCTACCTCGACCCCGGCACCGGCCAGGGCATCGAGTTCGCGCTGCGGAGCGCCCGTATCGCCGCCGGCGTCATTGATGACGCCCTGACCGCGCATGACTATCGCGCCGCGCGCTTCGCCCCCTACGTCGCCGCGCGGCAGCGCGAACTGGCCCGCGCGCTGACCTGGCTGCGCCTCTACCTGCGCCTCAGCCGCCAGCGTCCGGCGCTCGACCTCTGTGGCCGGCTTGTGCCCGCCCGTGCCGCGCTGATACGCGCGCTGGTGCGCGAGTAGGCGCCCGCCTGTCCGACCTGCGAACAAGCTCGTCCCGACCTGGCAACGTGCTCGCCTTGTCGCGAGCGCGGCGCTTCGGTAAGCTGACTATAAGCACCGGCAAGCAGTGCATTGAGGCGCAGTGAAGGGGGGAGCGAGATGCTGACACAAGCGCCCGGCGCGACCGCGCTGACCGAGGAGCAGGTCGCGTTCTACCACGAGAACGGCTATCTGCTGGTCAAAGGATTACTCACTCCGGACGAAGCCGCCGCGTACCGCCGCGAGTGTCACGAGCTGGCCGACCGCCTGGCCCGGCAGCGCGAGATTGACGCGACCTGGGGCAGCGCCCGCGCGGTCGCCGGCGGCGGCGCGACGCAGCTGCTGCACTGCCACAACGTCCAGTTCCAGTCAGCAATCTTCACCCGCCTGCTGGTGGACGAGCGGCTGACCGGCGCCACCGCTGCGCTGATTGGCAGTCCGAACGTGCAGCTGCACCACAATAAGATGTTCATCAAGCCGCCGGAAAAGGGGTCGCCCTTCCCAATGCACCAGGACTACCCCTTCTTTCCGCATGAGCGCCACACGATGATCGCCGCCGTCTGCCACTTCGACGACGCGCCGCTCGAAAAGGGCTGTATCCGCGTCGTGCCCGGCAGCCACAAACTCGGCCCGATCGAGCATGTGCAGGAGGGCGGCTGGCACCTGCCGTTCGAGCAATACCCGCTCGAATCGTCGGTGGCCTGTCCCGCGCAGGCCGGCGACGTCCTCTTCTTCAGTTACCTGACGATTCACGGGTCCGGCGTCAACGAGAGTAACGAAGCGCGCACGACGCTGCTCATCCAGATGCGCGACCCGCTCGACCCGCCGACCGTCAAGACCCACGAATCGCGCGGCCAGGGCATGATGCTGCGCGGCTTCGACGCGAACGCCGTGCCATAACGCCCGTGAATCTGTGTCGCCGCAGTCACACGCAACACAGTGTGACTGCGGCGACACGTCTGTTTGCTCCCACACCCTGGCTGGGGTCTTGCTTCAGTCTGCGGTCAGCGCCTCGTAGATGTCCTCGGCGGGCGCGGGCTGTTCGACGCGCACGGCGGCCTGGCCCAAGAGTTTCGTCAGGCCGGCGGCGAGTTCGGGACAGAAACTGACGCCGCGCCCCTGCGCCTGGAAGGTGCGCGTGCCTGCGCCGTCCATGACGTGCAGCACGAGCGGTTCGTCGCCGTCGAACGCGCGCAGCAGCTGGTCAACTTCGGTCAACTGGTTGGTGTCGCGCCAGAAGTCGCCGCTCGGCGTCAGCGTCAGGTGCAGCACGGGCAGCTGGTCGCGGTCGGCGGCGCGCTCGACCTGCACGAAGTTCTCGGCCGTCTCGCAGACGAGTTGCACCGCGTCGTTCCGGATTTCGACCTTCACCACCGCCTTGATGATGTTGTCCTCGGTCCAGAGCGCGGCGTGACGCTCGAAACACTCGGGGAAGGCGACGAGTTCCAGCGCGCCGCTCATGTCTTCGAGCGCCATCACGCCCATCGTCGTGTTCTTCTTGGTGATGATCCGGCGCACACCGGCGATCATCGCCACTACGGTGACCTTCCGGCCTTCCAGTTCGGGCGAGATGTCGCCCAGCGGCGTCACGTCGGGACCGATCGTCACTAGCGACAACGGATGCTCGGAGAAGTAGAGGCCGGTCGCCTCTTTCTCCCACGCGAGCATGACCTTGCGTGGTAATTCGTCGGCCGGTCCGCTCGCCAGCGCGGGTCGCGCGGCGGGCGCGGCCGGCGGCAGTTCGAGCATCCCGAAGAGGCTGATCTGCCCAGCGTCGCGCGCCCGCTGCGCCTGCTGGCCGGCGGCGAGCGCGCTTTCGAGCGTGTCGAGCAGCTCCTTGCGCCCGCCCAGGTCGTCCAGCGCGCCCGCTTTGATCAGGCTCTCCAGCACGCGCTTGTTCAGTAACTTGCTGTCCACCGCCGTGCAAATCGCTTCCAGCGACGCGAACCGGCCATCCGGCTGTTCCTCGCGCGCGGCGACAAGCGCGTCAATCGCTCCCACGCCGACATTCTTCACCGCCGCCAGCCCGAACCGCACGCCCTGCCGCTCCACACCATCCTCGCCAACGGTAGCGTCAATCGAAAAGTCGCGCCTGCTGGCATTGATGCTCGGCGGCAGCAGGGTAATCGGGACGCCGCTCGCCTCCATCCGCCGGATTTCGACGACGCCCTTGACGACCTTCTCCGTATCACCTGTGGCGATCGAGAGGAACGCGGCCATATACTCGGCCGGATAATTCGCTTTCAGATAGGCCGTCTGGTAGGTAATCTGCGCGTAGGCAGCCGCATGGCTGTTGTGCGAGACAACGCCATTAGCGATAAAGTTCAGCGGGCCGTCGGGCGCCATCTCGACGTCGTAGGTCTGCGCTTCGCCACACGGCTCAATCGCGATGATTGGGTCGCCATTCTCAGCGTGTGCGAGCGCCAGGTGGTGTTCGATGACAAACTTAAAGTCCTCGGGCGTGACGACGACGTAGGGAAGGTCACCATACTTATCGGCGAAATACGCGGGCGAACGGTCCATGCCGTCCATTTCCCAGTAGATACCGCCGAAGTAAAAATCGCAGATGCGGCCGTTGGGCAACACCTTGTGCATCTCGAACGCGATGGCTTGCTGGATCAGCCACTCGCACATGTCGCGCTCGGGCGTGCTGGCGCACCACAAGCCATTCGAGGCGATCGAGCAGTGGCCGTAGCCAGGGCCGGTGTCATACGCGGCGCGGACGTTCGCGAAACTCACTTCCATCTGGCGCTGCCGCCAGGCGGGGTCGTTGACCCACAGCCACTTCACCCGCTCGTGCATCGCAGCGACCGCATTGCGGGTGAGGTCGGGATACATGGCATGGACGCGCTGCATATGCGCGACCTTCTCTGCGGGAGAACGCCCGGCCTGCCAGCGGACCATCCGCTCACGCGCTTTGCGCCGCTGATCCTCCGACTGGTTCAGGCGCGTCATACTCGCGCGGCGGGCACGCCGCATGTTCTCGGTCACATTGCGCGGCGCCGTCAGCAGTTCCATGCCGGCCCGCAGCTCGCCAGCCCGCTTGTAGCCCTCGGTTGTGAGCAAGCGGTGCTCTGGCGTGACCTTGATTACGCGCGAGCGTGTAGAGACCTTCAGCAGTGGCTTCCTGCCGGTACTGACAATGCGCTGCACACGGTGCGGGCGAATCTCGCCATCGGGCCACATCGCCATGATTTCGGCTGGCTGCTCGCGATACGCTGCCGCGAGCGTCATCTTCCGTCCGTCAGGAAGGACAACCTTTGTCTGGGCATGAGCGCATTTGTTAAACCCGTAGCGAGCAAAGGGCAGCATCCACTCCCATAATTCCTGCGCTTCCTGCTTGGTCAGGCCGCCGTGACTCTGGCACCCCTTGACGAACTTCTCCTCCTCGGCCTTCAGCACTTCGAGGTCTTTCTTGCCGACCGCCTTGCGGAGTTTGTCGGCTTTCTCCCAGTTGTAGCCGGCGATCTGGATGGAGATGAAGAGGATGTCATCCTGATAGACCAGCACGCCGAACGAATCCTTCAGGATCGGTTCGAGCGAGGGGTGCAGGTACTTGACCTTCGAGGGGTCGTGCTTGCGCTCGATGTAGACTGGGATGAAGGGCATCGGGCCGGGCCGATAGAGCGCGATCATCGCGGCGATGTCGAGGATTGTCGAGGGCTTCAAGTCCTTGAGGTACTTCCGCATTCCGCCCGATTCGACCTGGAATAGCCCCGTCGTCTCGCCGGTGGAGAGGAGTTCATAAGTCTTCTCGTCGGTCAGCGGCAGGCGTTCCGGGTCAAGGTCGAGGCCGCGATACTCCTTGATCATCTTGACCGCGCGGCCGAGGATGGACAAATTCGCCAGCCCCAGAAAATCCATCTTCATCAGGCCGATCGTCTCGGCGTTCCGCATGTCGAACTGAATCAGGAGCTTTTCGCCGCCGCCGGTGTCCTTCTGCACCGGCGCGTAGGTCGAGACCGCCTGCTCGGTGATGATGACGCCAGCCGCGTGCGTGCCGGCGTTGCGCGTCACACCCTCCAGCCGGCGCGCGGTGTCAATCAGCTTCGCGACCTGCGGATCGCTCTCCTGCAACTTGCGGAGGTCCGGCACTGTCTCTAGCGCGCGGTCGAGCGAGGTCATCGCCGGGATAAGCTTGGAGATGCGGTCTACGTCGCCATAGGTCATCCCCATCACGCGCCCGACGTCGCGGATGGCCGCTTTCGCTTCCATCGTGCCGAAGGTAATGATCTGCGCGACCTTGTCCTCGCCGTACTTGCGCGTGACGTACTCGATCACTTCTTCGCGCCGTGAATCCTCGAAGTCCATGTCAATATCAGGCGGCGAAGGCCGGAAGGGGTTCAGGAAACGCTCGAACGGCAACTCGTAGACGAGCGGGTCCACCGAGACAATGCCGAGCGCGTACGACACCAGCGAGCCGGCCGCCGAACCGCGGGTGGTGATGGCGATGCCCTGCTCGCGCGACCAGTTCGCGTAATCCTGCACGATTAGAAAGTAGGCCGGGTAGCCCTTCTGGTTAATGATGTCGAGCTCGTAGTCTAGCCGTTCCTGGTATTCGGGCGGAATCACGGTCGTGCCGGGCGCGTGGAAGGGCGGCAGTGCGCCGTCAATGCCGATGCCGAGCGTGCCGTCAAACACGCGCTTGCGTAGCCCCTCTTCGGCGCGCTCGCGCAGATGTTGCTCGGTCGTCTTGCCCTCGGGCACCGGGAAATGCGGCAGAATCCAGCTGCCGGTCTTGAGCTGCAACTCGCACCGCTGGGCAATCAGCGCCGTATTCGCAACGGCTTCCGGCACATGGGCAAAAATCTCGGCCATCTCGTCGGGCGAGCGGAAGAAGTTGGTGTCGCTCGTCATCTTCAGGCGTTTGGGGTCGTCGAGCGTCTTGCCGGTCTGCACGCAGATCAGCACGTCTTGTAGCGCCATGTCCTCGCGGTTGAGGTAATGGACATCGGACGTGCAGACGAGCGGCAGGCTCAGTTCTTTGCTCAGTTCAATGACGCCTTTATTGACAATCTCCTGCTCGGGGATGGTCGGATGGTTTTGTAGTTCGAGGAAGTAATTGTTCTCGCCGAAGATGTCGCGATACATCGAGGCGATGCGGCGGGCTTCCTCGTAGTTTTCGGCCACCAGGGCGCGCGGCACTTCGGCCGCCAGGCAGGCGGAGAGACAGATCAGCCCTTTGGAATGCTGGCGGAGCAGCTCGTGGTCAATGCGCGGCTTGTAATAGAAGCCCTCCGTATGCGCGACGCTGACCAGGCGGATGAGGTTCTGGTAGCCGGTCTCGTTTTCGGCCAGCAGCACCAGATGATAGTTTTCGGCATCCGCCTTGCCGCTCTTGTTTCGCAGGCCGCGCGGCGCGACGTACGCCTCGACGCCGATGATTGGCTTGACGCCGGCGTGTTCCGCCGCCGCGTAGAAGTTGATAGCCCCGTACAGCGCGCCGTGATCCGTCAGCGCCACCGCGTCCATGCCGAACTCGTTGGCGCGCTGCATGTAGGCGTCAATCTTCCCCAGGCCGTCGAGCAGCGAGAAATCGGTGTGCAAATGCAGGTGGACGAACTTCCCCATGCCGTAGCCACTCCCTCAACTGTCGCGCCGCCGCGCTATCACGCGCTGGACGCCGCCGGCTTCGCGCTGCCCGAACGTCCGCCGCCCGCCTCGCCACGCCGCCACGACCCAGACAGGCGTTCTGTACGTTCAGTGACATTTTAGGCCGATCAGGAGGCGAGCGCAATCTCCGTGAGGTTATTCAAGAGCTGGCGAATGTTGACGCGCGTCGGTTCGGGAATACGCTCGTCGCGCAAAATCTGGTAGAGGCGAATTACGTCTGGCTCGTCGGCCAGCGCGTGCTCCGGCTGATCGGGGAAATATCCGGCGGCGATCAGCAGCCGGTCCTTCTGCTCGGAAGATAGCTCAAGTCCACGAGCCAGTTTACCGATCGCCTCGCGCGTCGGCGACCGCTGGCCGCTCTCCAACCGGCTGACCAGGCTGTGGTCCATCTCCGCCTCGGCCGCCAATCGTTCCTGCGACCAGCGCCGCGCCTCGCGATGCCGCTTCAA
>DASUBC010000488.1:0-15996 GCA_035763465.1 Thermomicrobiales bacterium | reverse complement strand
GTCGTCGGCGCGCATCAGGTCTTCGAGCCAGAACGGCTCGAACTCTTCCAGCGCATGGGCGATCTTCTTCGCGGCGGGCAGTGACCAGAAGCCGTGTCCTTCGACCATAATCTCCATCCGGTCGCCGGCCGCCTGGCGAATCTTGCGGAACGGCTCCAGCGCGCGGTCGAGGTCTGCGTTGCTGATGCGCTGGCCACCGAGCGTGCGCCGCTCGGGGTCTATGTGGCCCCGGAAGGTGCGCCAGTCGTCCCAGCGGCCGGGTGTATGGGCGACGTAGTCGAAGGGCCAGAGCTTCATCCCGGTGATGCCTTCTTCCAGCAGTTCGAGCGCCAGTTCGTCGGCGCGCGTCATGAAGGCGATCAGGTCTTCGTACTTGCCGGGCTTGTCGGCGTCGGTGCCATAGCCGGTGCCGCCGCGCGTGGGCCGGCCGTAGGTCGGGCCGCCACAGGTGTTGTAGGTCTTGATCCGGTCGCGCGCCGCGCCGCCCAGCACCTGCCAGACCGGCATCCCGGCCGCCTGGCCCAGAATATCCCACAGCGCCACGTCGAGCGCCGAGAGGCCGCGAATCTCCGCGCCCTTGCCGGCGATGTGCGCGATGACCTCGTAAAGTTTGCGCCAGTGCAGTTCGATCGCCAGCGGGTCGTGGCCCAGCAGCAGCGGCGCGGCGTGCTGGTGAATGTAGCCGCGCACCGCGTCGGTCATGTAATAGGTGTCGCCGTATCCCACCAGTCCCTCGTCGGTATGCACCGCGACGAAGACGAGCTGGGGGTAGTCGTCCAGCGTGATCGTTTCGAGTTTCGTGATCTTCATCGTGTCCCGTTTCCTCCCTCGTTCCCTCATGACGCGCACCCGAACGCGCCAGGCGGCGTCCCACCACAGGCGTATGGCAGCGGCATTCTAACCGGCAGCCGCGCCAGGCTCCAAACGGGCAATCGGGAATCGGGGGCGAGCAACGGGTAGTTTCAGTGAGCCGCCTGGCGCTCATGCTGGTTCTCAGACGCCGGGGCGGGTAATAAGCCCGCCCCGGTCCCCATCACCAGAGTGCGCCGTGTAAACCGTGCGGCACCAGGCCGGCTAGTGGTCAAGCCTGAGCGCCCACTTCGAAGATGCGGCGGCGCGGCGGTGTCGCGCTCGCTATCTGGTTGATCTGCGGCTGATAGTAGGCGTGCTCGCTCGCCTCCAGCGCCGCCATTGAGTCCCAGAAACTCATTCCGGTGAGCTGGCCGCTGGCGCGGTCCAGGGCAACCAGGAAGCCCGCGTAGCCCGGCTGGCGAGCGGCAGCCTCGGCCATGGGGCCGCCCCCGCTGGGGATGGCCTGGGCCAGTCCTTCGGCGGTCATCGTTGCGTCGGTAACGCGGGCGAACCGGGCGGAATCCCGCCGATCGTGAAAGACCACCTCGCGAACCTCACGCACCGGCGGCTCGGTGAGGAGTTCGCGGAAGGCGACCGCCGCCTGGCCGAACTGCCCGCGCGACTCCACCAGCCGCGCGTCCGCCTCGGTGGCGTAGAGGGCGATGGTCAGCCCCTGCCCGCTGGCGCGGTCAGTGAGCACGTACATGCCCTGGAACCCCTGGAATTGCGCGCGAGCGGTTGGAATGATCTGCTCGCGATAGATGTGAAGCGCTTCGTCAATGCCATCGGGGCGCAGATTCCCGGTAATCAGGGAAGCGTACACATGGCACCTCCTTTGCAGTTGTTGGCGCTAACGTCGGTACCACGATCAGGGTGATGGGGCTACCCTCAGTATATTCCTGGCTGTCAAACCCGGCGGAGGCTGTGGGACGGTGAACTGAGGAGGCGATGGACGATCGCCGGGCAGTCGCGCGTGCTATACTGTGCCCACCGAACATATTGCGTCGTGCCATTGACGTCTGCTTGGAGAACCGCATGACGCTCCCTGCCGCTCGTGGTAGCGGCCAGTCGCCCCTGGTTGGGCGCGCGCGTGAGCAGGCGCTCACGCACGCGCAACTCGATGCGGCGCTTACCGGACAGGGCGGACTCGTCATCCTCAGCGGCGAAGCCGGCATTGGCAAGACCACGCTGGCCGAGGATGCTTGCCGAGCAGCGCGCGCTGCCGGGGCGTATGTGCTCGTCGGGCACTGCTACGATCGCGCCGAAACACCGCCCTACGGCCCATGGGTCGAACTGCTCGAACAGTTCTTTGCACTCCCCGATCGGTCCCCGGCGCTATGCGCCATCGCCGAACCGGATATCACCGGTAGTTTCAGCCAGGCGACCCTCTTCAGCGAGATGCGTGGCCTGTTCCTCGCCATCGCTCGCGAACGGCCGCTGGTGCTGGTGCTGGAAGACCTGCACTGGGCCGATACCGCGAGCCTGGACCTGCTGCGCTTCGTCACGCGCCGGCTGGCGTCGTTGCCGTTCCTGGTACTCGCGACCTATCGTAGCGACGAAGTGACCCGTCAGCATCCGCTCTATCGTCTCCTGCCGCTGCTCGTCCGGGAAGCCCTGGCCGTGCGGATCGATCTTGCGCCGCTGGACGACGCTGCTGTTCACAGCCTGATCGAACATATCTACCGGTTGCCGGCAGCCGACGCGAACCGCCTCGCCGTCTATCTCCAGTCGCGCGCCGAAGGGAACCCATTATTTCTCGGCGAGTTGCTGCGCTCGCTGGAAGGGACGGTCCTGGTGCAGACAGGCGCGGGCGGCTGGACCCTCGCCTCGCTCGCGTCAATTCAGGTGCCCATACTCCTCCGGCAGGTGATTGACACGCGCCTGGCGCGGCTCGGCGCGGCCGATGACCTGCTCGCCGTGGCTGCCATCATCGGGCAAGTTGTGCCGCTCGCGCTCTGGGCGACCGTCAGTGCGACGGACGAAGGGGCGTTGCTGCCAATCATCGAGCGGGCGGTCGAGGCGCGCGTCTTCGAGGCCACGGCGGACGGGCTGGCGGTGCATTTCGCTCACGCACTGATCCGCCAGGCACTGTACGAGAGCATCCTGCCGCCCAGGCGGCGCGCCTGGCACCGCGTGATCGGTGAAGCCCTGGCGGCGCACCAGGGCGCCCCGGACCCGGACGTGGTCGCCTATCACTTCCAGCAGGCGGGCGACCCGCGCGCGGCGGACTGGCTGACGCGAGCAGGCGAGCGAGCGCAACGCGCCTTCGCCTGGGGAACCGCCGCGCAGCGCTTCGAGGCCGCGCTAGCCTTGCTGGAAAGTGACAACACCGTGCTGAACCGGCGCGGTTGGCTCCGTTTCCGTCTCGCACTCCTGCGCCGCTTCACCGATCCCGCCGGTGGCGCGACCTCGCTGGCCGAGGCCGAGCGCCTGGGCGCGGACACGGCCGACGCCGGGCTGGTCGCCTACGCGCGGTTTTACCGGGGGATGCTCCGGCGCATGGCCGGCCACATCCGCGAGGGGAACGCCCTGACTGAGGAAGGTATCGCCCTGCTCGACGCCCTCGCCCCGGCGGACCGCGACCGCCTGGCCGCTATCGAAATGACCAGCGACCCGCTCGACGCGCAGAACGGGCGTGGCGACCTGGCCCTGGCGCTGGGGGAGACTGGACCGTTCGCCCAGGCGGTGGCGCTCGGCGAGCGGATTGTCGGCCTGCCGGTGGCGCAAACGACCGGCTCGCGCGGTGATGCCTTTTACGGCCTGGCCTACGCCTACGCGGCCCTGGGGGAGCCGGCGCAGGCGCGCCGGGCCTTCGCCAGCGCCCGCGCGATCTTCCGCGCCGCTGACCACCGCACGATGGTCATGACCACCCTCTTCGAGGAACTGGTGATCACCGTCCTTCCCTACCAGACCGATCAGCGGGAGGAGCGGCTGCGGCTGGAGGCCGAACTCGGCGAAGCGTTCGCGTCCCTCGGCGCTGCCTTCGACCCACGCTCGGCCCGCATCGCCGGCGTGGTGTCCCTCCTGCTGGAGGGGGCCTGGGCCGACATCGCGGCCATCCTGGAGCAGAGCGACCTGCGGATGTTGCGGCTCATGAGCATCACCCTGCTCGCGCCCGCGACCCGCCACCTGGGTGATGCCGCCCGGGCCTGGGCGCTGGTGCGCGAGGCCCTGCCCGCCGGCCCGGAGACCGCGCTCGGCGATGCCGCAGGCTACCTACTACCGCTGCGTATGCTCGCCGTCGCGCTGGCCCTCGACGCGGGCGACCACGAAGTCGCCCGGCAGTGGCTCGTCGCCCTCGACCGCTGGCTGGACTGGAGCGGTGCCGTTTTCGGGCGGGCCGGCGCGCACCTCGGCTGGGCAGCGTATTACCGGGCGGTGGGCGATGCCGCGCGGGCGCAGGCGCAGGCGCGGCTGGCGCACGACGCCGCGAGCGCGCCGCGCCAGCCGTTCGCCCTCCTGACTACCGGGCGCCTGCTCGGCGAATTGGACACCGCCGCTGGCGATCATGCTGCCGCCGCGGCCCACCTGGAGACCGCCCTCGCGCTGGCCGACGCTTGCGGCGCCCGCCACGAGCGCGCCCTGATTCTCCTCGCGCTGGCAAATCTTTGCCGCGCGCGTGGCGATGTCCCGGCCGCACGGGCGCACCTCGACGCCGTCCGCGCGCTCTGCGTCCCGATGGGCGCCGTGCTGACGCTGGCCCGCGCGGACGCGCTGGCTGCCCGCCTGCCGGCCGCTCCGGCGCCGCCGGCCACGGCCCTACCCGCCGGCCTGACCGCGCGGGAGGCGGAGGTGCTGCGCCTGGTGGCGGCGGGGCTGGCGAACGCGGAGATCGCGGATCAGCTCAGCCTCAGCCCGCGCACCGTCAATGCCCACCTCACGACCATCTACGGCAAACTCGGTGTCACGTCGCGAGGGGCGGCGATCCGCTTCGCCCTCGACCATGACCTGCGCTGAGGGTGGCCAGCGCACCCCTGTAGTTCTACCTACCACAGCACGCCTGCAAGGTCCGCCACAAATTAAGTGGTTCTCACGATGCGCGCGCGCCGCTGCCTCCCTACACTGGAAAGGCAGTCACATGGAGCGCGCGGCAAGCGCGGAGTATCAGAAGGAGGCGTTGTCATGGTGTACGCGATTGTTCGCCACACGATTGAGGATTACGACAGCTGGCGGCCTATCTTCGACAAGGACGCCGAGAACCGCGCGCAGGCCAGTTCACAGGGTGGCTATGTCTTCCGCAACCGCGCGAACCCTAACGATCTGTTCATCCTGCTTGAGTACGCGGACGGGGCGAAGTTCGAGGAGTTTGCTCACAGTCCGGAATTGCGCGAGGCGATGGGTCGCGCGGGCGTCGTCGGCGCCCCGGACATCGCCATTCTCGACCTGATTGACCGGCCAGAGGTGTAGCGCGGCAAGCATACCGGGGCAGTTCCTCGTTGCCTGCCGAGATTCGTCGCGGCAGGCAACGGCGCATCGGCCATCCCCAGCGGCGTGGTTCGAACCAGGGGGCGACGAGCGGCACTGCGGGTGGGTTTGCAGGCGGGAGGTGCACTATGGGCGCGGGCGAGCCTGAGTTGAGCGCCTTCTGGCACGAGATTGATGAATTGCTCGCGGGCGCGTGCGTTGCGCGCCCACTCCAGCAGGCTGACGCCTTGCTCGATCTCGATCGCGTACCTTGCAACGCCGCCGCGCCGTTCCTGCACGCGCTAGTGCGTGCGCTGGACGGCTGGGATGGCCGCCTCTTGCTCCGTGCGCCCGATGACGCGTTCGCACCCGAGGTCCGGACCGGCGATCGCCTGGTGATCGCCCCCGAGGTCGCGGCGAGCGACGGCGACCTGGTCGTCGTCTTCGCCGGCGGCGCGCTGACGCTACGGCGGCTGCGCGTGCGGTCGGGCCAGGACTGGCTCGAAGCGGGTTCGCTCGCGCCGCTCGCGCTCGGCCCGCTGGTGGCGATCCTCGGGGTAGTGGTCGAGTTGCGCCGCGCGCTGTAGCGCCGAACAAATTCGCCTCATCGTGACTAAGCGCCTGGCGCGCAGGCCAGGCGCGCGAGAGATCACAGCCAGAGGACGCCCTGAACGACGTGTGACGGGGGGAGGGCCATGGCCTTGCTCGCTATACAGCATACCGTGCGGGACTATCAGATCTGGCGGACGGTGTATGACACGCTCGACGAAGCGCAGCAGGATTGGGGCGTCACCATGGCGACGGTCCACCAGCTGGCGGGCACACCCAATACCGTGCTGGTGTTGCGCCACTTCGCGACGGTCGCCCAGGCGCGGGGTTTCCTGACCAGCCGCGAACTCGAAGCGGCAATGCAGCGCGCCGGGGTGCAAGGGACGCCACGGGTGGAGATTTACTTCTAGGACGGGGCAAGACACTGGCTGGATTAGCGTGTGCTCTCGATGTATGTAAGCAAGGAGGCAACCATGTCCGCTGAGGAAGTACGCCAGGTATCCGACCGGTTCTACTCGGGGATGAACCGTGCCCTCAACGGTGACCCCAGCGCGATGTCCGAGCTGCCCGAAGTCTGCTCCCAAACCGACGACATCTCCGTCATGTCGGAAATGGGCGGCCGGCAGCTCGGCTGGCCCGAGGTCAGCGCTTTTTTTGCGATGGGAGCGCAAGCGGTCAGCAGTGGCTCCGTGGAGATGAGCGACCTCCGGGTCACGCTGCTGGGGCCTGACGGCGCCTGCACCTCGGGGACGGTGACCGCTTCGGTGCTGCTCGGCACGACCCCGCTGAACTTCTCAGCGCGCTGCACCGACGTCTTCCGTCGTGAGGGCGGCGCCTGGAAGCTGGTCCACCACCACCTGGATAGGCTGCCTGACGCGGGGGCGTTCCAGGCAGCTATGACGCAGGACAACTGAGTCGCTGCACTCGCTTTCGCAACGCTGGAGCGCGGCAGCACGGACGACCGCGCACATGCCAGGAGGAAGACACCATGACCCGCGCGGACACGGCCAACCAGCCGGCGACCATCCCAACACCGCCCAACTTCCCCGTGATCTGGGAGCAGCCCGGCGACGCACGCCTCTTCTGGACCCTCGACCTCATGCACTGCCCCGCGCCGTTGACGCCGCTGACCCACGCGCTCATCCGCTACATGTACCAGGACGCCATCAGCACGGCGGCGGCGGAGCTCGAACTCCCCATCCGCGCCTTGAATCGCCAGATTAATACCTACATGTATTCGGCGATCTTCCCGGTCATGCCGCCGGATGGGCCGGACGGGATGGCGGCGCAGGGCAAGCGGGCCGAGGAGCGGCTCGGCGCGGCGATGGCCCGGCTGGACGACCTCTGGCGGGACGAGTGGCTGCCGGAGATCGAGGAACATTTGGCCTTCTGGGAAGGCTTCGACCTGCACGGCGCCTCGCCGGAGAGCCTGCTGGCCCACCTGGACGAGACGCTCGACCGGATCAGCCGCCTCTGGGCGATCCACTTCCACATCGTTTTGCCCTGCCACACCGCAGCGAGCATGTTCGAGGACATGTACCGTGACCTCTTCGCGGGCGAGAGCGCCCTGGACGCCTACCGCCTCATGCAGGGTTTCGACAACGCCACTCTCCAGGCCGACCGCGCGCTCTGGCGTCTCGGCCGCGCGGCGCGGGTGTCCGCTCCGGTGCGCGATGTTCTGGCGACGCGCGCCGCCAGGGATGTGCCAGCCGCGCTGACACGCACGCCGGAAGGCCGGGCCTTTCTCGTGGAACTGCGTGCGTACCTGGAGCAGTACGGCAAGCGCGGCGACCAGGTCTTCGAGTTGAGCACCCCGCGCTGGATCGAGGACCCGACGCCGGTGATCGAGACCTTGCAGGAGTACGTCGGCCAGCCCGACCGCGACCAGGAGGCGGAACTGGCGGCGCTGGCCGCCGAACGGGACCGGCGCGTGACCGCAGCGCGCGAGCGTCTGCACGGCTACCCCCAGGCGGCCGTCGGCCAGTTCGAGTTCTTCCTCAAGGCTGCCCAGGCTGCGGCGCCGCTGCGGGAAAACCATAACATGCTGATTGATTTCAAGGCGCAGTACCTGCTCCGCCAACTCCTGCTGGAGTTCGGGCGCCGTTTCGCTGCGGCTGGGGCGATCGACCAGCCCGACGACGTCTTCTACCTCACCCTCGACGAACTGCGCGAGAGTATGGCCGCGCCGGGCGCCGGCGACCGACGCCAGGCCGTGGCCGAGCGCCGTGCCGCGATAGCGCACTTCGGCGCGATCGCCGCGCCGCCGGCGCTCGGCACGCCGCCACCCGGCCCGCCGCCCGATGACCCGATCAGCCGGGCGCTCGGTAAGGTGCTCGGCATGCCGCCAGCCCCGGCGACCGAGCCTGACGTGCTGCGCGGCGTGCCTGCCTCGTCCGGCGCCGTGCGCGGTCCCGCGAAGGTGCTCCACTCGCTGGCCGAGGCCGGCAAGCTCCAGCCGGGCGATGTCCTCGTCGCCGAGGCGACTGTGCCGCCGTGGACCCCGCTCTTCGCCACCGCCGCTGCGGTAGTGACCGATGTCGGCGGCGTCCTCAGCCACGGCGCCATCGTCGCCCGCGAGTACTGCATCCCCGCCGTCGTCGGCGTCGGCATGGCGACGGCGGTTATCCACGATGGTCAGCTCATCGAAGTTGACGGCGACGCGGGCATAGTACGGATCATCTCGTGAGCGCGTAAGCGCGTGGAGCGTAGAACGAAGAGGGCCGGAACCGTCGAGCCCCCCGGCGGTTCCCGGCCGCAGCTTCGGCCGTCGGCCCCCTTCGCTCTACGCTCCGCGCATCAGGGCAGGCCGCCGGCCTCGGCAGCGGCAGTGTAGAACTCCATCGTCGGCAGGAACGCCTGCGCGAAGCCTTTGGGACCGGGCAGCCCAGCGCCGCGCAGGAATGCTTCACCCGTGGCGGCTGCCCCATGCGCGCCGCGCGCATCCGACTGGAGTAGCCAGCGCAGCTGGGTCCGCGCGATGTCCAGATAGTGCGCGCTTCCTGTGAGGCGATACGCTTGCGCCAGCAGACCGAGGAGCAGTGGATTGGGGTGGGGCCGGTGGAGCGACGGCAGCCCCTTATAGTAGAAGATGCCTTCCGCCCCCAGGAACTCCGCCACCAGCGCGTCCACCTCACCGACCACCAGCGGCGGGATGCGGGGATCGGGACGGAGCGCGTGGTAGCGCAGCAGCCCGCGCGCCGCCACCGCGATCATGAACGGCACCCGCACCAGCGTATGGCTGGTGTACGGGGCGAGCAATCCGCCAAACTCATCGCGCCAGGCCATGAACAGCTCGACCAGCCGCGCTGATTCAGCGAGGTACTGCTCGTCGTACGTCTCTTCGTAGAGCGCCGCCAGGGCGACCAGCGCCCAGCCCAGCTCGCGCACCTGGAAGCTGCCGGCGCGCTGGAAGGTGGGCTGGGCCAGCAGCCGGAGGATGTTGGCGCCGACGCCGATGGCCGCATCGCGCGCCGCCGCATCGCCGGTGTGGTGATAATAGTCGAACAGCCCCTCGACCCACTGATGCGACGGCGCCAGCCCCCCGGTGACGTGATGGACGCTGTGCATAATGTGCCCGTCCAGCCGGAGCGGGTCGGACGAGGCATGGCAGATGTCCACATCCAGCCAGTGCCGCGCGGCGACGTCGGCCGCCGCGCGGAAGCGACGCTCGCCGGTGCGCGCCGCGTGCAGATACATGGTGTGGGCGAAGTCGTACTCGTTATTGGTCCAGACCAGCCCGCCGCCGCCCCGGCGCTGGGCGGTATAGCCGCCATCGGGCGCATCACCGAAATCGAGCATTCCGAGCGCGACGACGCGCTCGTCGGCGCGGCGCGAAAGAAACCATTCGATCGTCTCGGAGCGCTGGGCCGGGAACAGGTCCGGCCACACGCCAGCGGCGGCGTACGTCTGCGGCGGGACTACCGGCTCGTCCGGCAGTTGAAATTGCAGGCTGCGGAAATTGAGCGCGTCCAGCGCCATCTCCGGGCCATGCAGCTGGACAAGGAGCTGGTGTGTCTTCGCCATGCCCGGCCAGATCTCCACGCCCGCGCTTTCTTCTGGGACCAGTGATGCCCGGAGGCGCTCCGGTGTCGCGGCAAGGCCCACGGGGAAGTGCTGGAACGCCTGGTAGATGGTGATGGCGGCCCCGCCGGTCGCGCCGGTGTGGCTGGCCCAGAAATCGCCGTAGAAGAGTTCCGGGGCGTGCTCCTGGCCGTAGAGCGCCGCCGGGCCGAGGACGACCGCGCGCGGCGTGGCGCCCGACTCGATCGTGGAGCGGTAGTGCCCCTGCCCGAGCGCGAGCCGGGGCGGCGCTGTGCCGGCGGCGGTGGGCGTCCAGTCAACGAAAAGGGCGTGTAAGCGCCAGTGGCGGCTGGGATCGTGGAGCGTGAACTGGTGGGCCACGGCCACGTAGGGTTTGCCCGCGTGGAAGGTGAGGCGCACCTGCCCCTGCCAGACGCCGGGAATGTACCAGCCGTCCAGGCGAATGACCACCGCCAGCGGGCCGGATTCCTCCACCGTCAGGGTGGGTGACGCCAGGGACACTGGTGCGGTCGTCTTCTCGGCATCCACCGGCGTGGCGGCGAGCTGGATAGGACCGAGGACACCCGCGACCGCAAGCCCGTCCAGCGTGATGGCGCGCAGCAGCGCCTCGCCCGAGCGCGGGACGAGGGCGCGCAAACGGCCGGTATCCACCAGCAGGCCCGCCGCCGACTCGGTGACGGTGATGGCCCCGGCCACGCGGGGATGCCCGTCGTCCGGCTGCTGGTCCGGTGCGACCGACCAGGTGATGTTTTTCGCCGCACGGCCGGGCAGGTCCACCTGCGTGCGCGCGAAGAGCCAGCGAACGCTGCCATCCGGCCACGTACTCGTCGCGCGCGCCTGTACCGGCAGCGGCGTGGCGGCATCGTGTACGCGGAAGTCTGCCGGGTCGTGCAGCGCGTCCGGCGGCAAGGGCAGCGCCAGCGTGACCGGCTCGGCCTGGCGCGCGTCAGCGGCGAGGGCTGGAAAGCGCAAGACGCCGCCAATGTCGCGGCGCGCGGTCGTGGGCGTGGTGGCTGTGGTACGACTTGTCATGGGTTCTCCTCTCGTGGGGTGGCGGCATGGGGAGCCATGCGCGCGATTGTAGCATGGCGGTTGCGCTGCTCCTGGCCTGCGCTGGGCGGTGGCTTCCTGGCGATGGCCCCGGATTGAAATCCGGGCCTGGACAGGCTGCGCCTGGCCGAAGTCCGCGTTGCGGACTGTGATCTACTGGCGTGGGCGGTGACGCCGACCCAGCCAACGGCCAGTCCGCGCAGCGGGCTTCGCCAGGCGTTAGCCTGCCCAGCACGGGATTGAAATCCCGTGCCCCGCCAGTGGGCCACCACGCCCGCTCCTCAATTCACGCCTACCCGCGCCACGCCCTTCTGCTGAACCGATACAGGCAAGGCGCCCAATTGACCGGGCAACGACGCGCACGTATGCTATGCCGCGCTGTCTGCGGCCGGGCCGGCAGTTCGGCAGCGTGGGGAGGAAAAACGATGCCCGCCGGTTACCTGATCACCTACAAAGATGATGGCTGGCGTGACGAGCTGGGGCGCTACACGTTTGATCTGGCGCCCGGTTTCACGCCGTGGCCGGCGAGCCAGCACGACCGGCTCTCGTCCTTCAGCTTCAAGTTGCCGGTCGGCTGGGATCTCCGCATCCACGAACACCGCGACAGCGCCTCGCGCTGCAAAGTCTGGCGCGGCTCCGGCGCTGAAGTGCGGGTGGACAGGGACGAATTGCCAGGATTTCTGCACGATGAGGCCAGCGGGCATAGCTGGGTCAGGCTCAACTACGCCAGCATCCCGCAAGCCTTCGCGGCAGTGCAACCGGAAGGCCCCACGCCGTTACGCATCACCAGGCCCGACACCATCACCCTGCCCACAGGCTACCAGGGCGACACCTGGCATCAGCAGGGCATCCAGCGGACGACGCGGGGCGAATTGCTTGTGTCGGGGAGCGCGCCGGAGGTCGGCTACCTCTATTGCACCGATACCGCCCGGACGATTGTCACGGTGGTGACGCCGCGCTATGGCGATTGCAACCACCTGGGTGGCTTTCAGGTCGCGGGGAATATCCTGGCCGTCGGCTATGAACATTTCGAACACGGTCGCAACGGTACCTCGATCATCCTCTTCTATGACATCGCCGACATCACCGCCCCGGTTGCGCTAGAGCACCTGACCATCACGCGCGGCGAAGCCGGCTCCACCGCCGGGGCCGTCGCGCTGATCGCGCTCGCCGACTGCTGGCTGGCGCTGGTCGCCAACTGGGACGCGGCGCGGCTCGATTTCTACATCTCGACGTCGCTGAACCTGCACGACCGCGCGACCCGCTTCAGTCCAGCGCCGCGCTGGCGCTGGTCGGCGGCCAGCCAGGGGCTGGGCGTCGGCTCGATTGACCACAACTGGGGCGCGTACCAGAACATCAATCTCTTCGCCCAGCCCAACACCACCCCGCGCCTGGCGGACCTCTGGTTCGTGGGGACGCACACCAATCGTGGGCTTGACCGCAAAGACTGGGCCGATCTGTATCACTTGCGACTGGGCGCGGACGACCTGGTGGTGACGAAGGAGGGCAAAAAGCACTTTGTCAACTCCGGTGACGGCCAGCATTTCACCTATGCCGCCGGCTACTACTACGATCCGGCCGTCAATGCCTTCGAGGTCTACGCCGCCGAGGCGCGTCTCCACGACGGCACGACCAGCCGCGTTGACCGCTGGCTCTAATGCGTGCGCGCTGACCGGGACAACGCCGGCAAACACGCGCCCCCGCACCGGCAGACTGGAGCGGGGGCGCGCCTGTGGATGTCGGGTGCGGAACGTGGCCGGCCTAGTTCTGGCCCGCCTGGAAGAGCCACTTGATGCCGAACTGGTCGGTCAGCTCGCCGTACAGGCCGAAGAAGGCGTCGTCCAGCGGCATGGTGACTTTGCCGCTGGCGGCGAAACTGTTGAAGAGGGCGCGGATCTCGTCCTTGTCGCCGGAGGTCAGCGTCAGCGTGACCGGGCCATCGTGCGACATGGCGGCGCCCGGCATCAGGTCCGAGGCCATCAGCGTGATACCGTCGGCCGCAAGCATGGAATGGAGGACGTGGTTGTGATGCTCGGCCGGCACCTGGCCGGCCATCGGGGACTCACCGTAGGTCATGCTGCTGAGTTTGCCGCCCAGACAACGCTGGTAGAACGCCATCGCCTCGCGACAGTTCCCGGCGAAGTTTAGGTAAGGAACTAGTTGCGCCATGGTCGTACTCCTTGTTGTGTCTTCTTAGTGGTCGCCGACAACGGTAATTTTAGCACAGGCGTTCTTTTGTGGCAAGTGGCCGAGAACGCTGTGTCTGTTCAGCGTAGGTTGGCCTGGCGGGTGGTGGTCCCGGATTGAAATCCGGGCCTGGGCACCCTCCGGGTGAACGAAGTCCGCTCTGCGGACTGGCGGTGGATGGGCAATCATTATTTCCCACGCCGGTAGATCACAATCCGCCGCGCGGATTTCGCCCAGGCGCAGCCTGCCCAGCACGGGATTGCAATCCCGTGCCCCGCCACCGGCCACCCTCTAACACTGACCAGATACACCGACCTTCAGACTTGCGACCTGCGGCCTACGCTGTGGTACTATGCGCGCATGAGTGGAGTGGACGCGCGGCCGCGCCGCGTGGCCGGCAGCGCGCGAGGGAGAGTGGATGTACGCACGGATCGAGCGGTTCAATATGTCGCAGGGTCTGGCCGACCTAGTCGCCGAACTGGCCGACAAAATTGAGCCAATCATGCGGCGGCAACCAGGGTTTCAGTCGCTCACGCTCTTTAGCGACGAGACGAGCGGCGAGTATCTGGCCCTGACCATCTGGGCAACGCTGGAGCAGATTCATACCTACGAGCGTTCGGAAGACGAGTGGCGCGTGCGGGACATGCTGTCGCCATACCTGACGGCGATTCCCCAGATCGAGGTCTACCAGGTGCATAACCTGCCGCCCACGCCGGTCGCCGCGACGCCCCCAGCGGGCAGCGCCGCGTCGTGACCAGTCGGGCAGTGGGTTTGGGTCAGCGCGGTGCTGGGCAGCGGGCGCAGTGTTAGACCAGCGCACTGCCCGACTGCCCGTCTGCCCGACTTATGGTAGAATAGTGAGAGAGATCACAACTCTGCCGGGCGTTCATGATGAGCGTTCTCGTGGGCATCGAGAAGGAGCGATAGGGGTCCGATGAAAGCGCCGGTGCCGTTGCCGTTCGTCAAGAAGGGTGAGGAAGTGCCACCATCCGGGGTGACGACCCAGGCGGTGCTGGGCTTCCTGGTCCCGATCATCATGATCGTGCTGGCCGCGATCGTCTTCTACTTTGTTATTCACGCGAAGGTGAGCCAGCCCGCCGCCGCGAGTTTCCTGCTCCCGTTGCTGGGCTAGCCGCCCGCTGCTCAACAGACAGCCACACCCCGCGCGAGCAGTCGCGTGGGGTGTTGTTTCGTGCCGGGTGCGGCGTCAGTAGTATTCCGGCGGGTTGACGACCATCCGGCCCGCCTCCGGGTCAACCTCTTGAATTACCGCCTCGATCGCCGGCAGCAGCAGTTCGCCCTGGTCGCCGCGCACGACGTAGACATCGTTGGCGCCGGTTTCGAGAATCTCCGCCAGGCGGCCGAGCGAGCGCCCCTCAAGGTCAACAACCTCCAGGCCGAGCAACTGGTAGTGGTAATACTCGCCCTCCGGCAGCCGGGGCGCGTCGGCCAGCGCCATCCAGACGGTCTGGCCGCGCAGCGGCGCGACCGCTTCGGGCGTCGTGATGTCCGCGACGGTGACGAGCGCTTCCTTGCCGTTGCCGAGCAGTTGCACGCGGCGCACCTGGTGCGGCGCGCGCGCATCGCCGATATAGACGGTACGGAGCCGGCGGAGCGCTTCGGGGTGGTTGGTCATCAGCCCCATTTTGAATGCGCCCTGCACGCCATGCGACGTGCGAATCCGCCCGATGCTCAGATACTCGGGCGCGGCCTCGCGCGCGGTCGGGGGCGCCGCCGCGTGCGGCTGGTCGCTTAACGGCTCACGCCGCCGATCCGGCGGGCGCGTGTGCGCGGCGCGCTGGTCTGGCGGCGTGTTGGCGGCGCTGTCGCTCACCCTGCGGGCCTAGCCTTCAATCTCCAGGTTGGCGCGCAGACCCTGCCGGGCCGCGACGATGCCGACCATCGTCCGCGTCGCTTTGGCGATACGGCCACCCTTGCCAATGACGCGACCGAGTTCGTCTTCAGCCACGCGCAGGTGGATGCTGACATTCGGACCGTGCCGCCGGCTGTCCACATGGACTTCCTCCGGCCGGTCCACCAGCCCGGAAGCGATATACTCGACGACCTGCTGCAACTGGTCCATGCTCTGCTTCTCCACCACTCTGGGCGCCGTATCGCCGCTAGCTGGCGGGCGCGGCCTCGGCCTCGGTCGCGGGCGGCGCGATGACCTTGCCGTGCTCGTCGGTGACGCCCTGAATCTTCAGCAACTTGGCGACGCGGTCGGTCGGTTGCGCGCCAACACCCAGCCAGTAGCGCGCCCGGTCGGCGTCAATGCGAATGGTCGTCGGCTCGGTCAGCGGATTGTAGAAGCCGACAATCTCGATAAAGCGGCCATCGCGCTTGGCGCGGGCATCGGCGACGACGATGCGGTAACTGGGCTGCTTCTTGGCGCCCATCCGCCGCAGGCGGATCTTGACCATACCTGGTGATTCTCCTTCGCTCCGCTTCACGCCGGCGCGGTGGCGCCGCACCGTTTCTCGCACAAAACAAGACACACACTCGCAACGGAGTGCGCGCAGGGGCAAACTATAGCACACGGGCGGGGGTGGGGCAACGCGAGATGGGTTGCAGGTTGCAGGTTCGCTCGTCCCACACACGGCTACGCTATGATACGCCGGTCTGCATGATGCCCTGCGCCACAAAGGATGCGCCGGTGTTGGTCGCCCTGCTGTCGCTTGCTGTCCTCGTCAGCGCGCTCGGCGCTATCGTGGCCGAGTACTGTGGGCCGCGCCGCGCCGTATATGTGTGCAAGCCGCTGGCGACCACGCTCATTCTGCTGGTGGCCCTGGTGGGGAGCACACCGGCTGGTGGGCGCTATCGGCTGGCGATTGTCGCCGGGTTGCTCTGCTCGCTGGCAGGCGACATCTTCCTGATGCTGCCGCGCGACCGGTTCGTCGCCGGCCTGGTCAGTTT
>DASUBC010000487.1:0-19256 GCA_035763465.1 Thermomicrobiales bacterium | reverse complement strand
GCGTTGCGCCGGTTGATGAAGGCGACCAGCGGCTCGGCCAGACTGAGGGAGGCATCGGTGAAGCTGTCCCGCTGCCGCGCGAGGCGGCCGAGGTCGTCGCCGAGAAGATGCGCGGCGATATCCTTCACGGACCAGCCGGCGCAGGCGGTCGGCGCGTGCCAGTGGTCAAGAGGCAGGGCGGCAAGGAGATCGAGCAACTGCGCGCGTTCCGCTGGAAAGAGATCGCCGATCAGTACTGGCTCTGGGGAGCGCATTGTTTCCTCTGGGCGAGCCGGCAGTCGTCGGTCGTCAGTCGTCAGTGGGTTGGGGCAGCACGGCGCCTGTCGTTGGCGCGGTGCTGATCCGGCGAAAGTAGCTAGTCATCGTTTTGGGCCTGACGGGAGGTGGCTCCGGATTGAAATCCGGGGCCACCACCAGGAAACCACCGAATTTGAATAGTTACTGACGACTGACGACCGACGACTGGCCGCTAGAGTTTGATGATGCCGCGCTGGAGCGCCTGGCTGACCGCTTCGGTGCGGCTATCCACGTTGAGCTTCTGGAAGAGGATATTGGCGTGGAACTTGACAGTGCGCTCGGTGATGAAGAGTTCCTTCGCGATCTCTTTGTTGCGGTAGCCTTTCGCCATTAGTTCGAGCACCTGCAATTCGCGCTCGGTCAGCGTCTCCTCGCGCTCGCCGCGCAGCAGGTCGCCCACCCGGTTCAGCAGTTTGGTCGCCACCGCCGGCTGCAAAAGCGAGCCGCCGCTGTGGACGATCCGCACGGCCTGGAAGATTTCGTCGCGCGGCACGCCTTTCAGCAGATAGCCGCGCGCGCCCGCCTGCACCGCCTGCAAGATGCGCTCGTCGGTGTCGTAGGCGGTCAGCACGAGAATACGCACGTCGCCATGCGCCTCGTGAATGCGCTGGATCGCGGCGACACCGTCCAATCCCGGCATCTCCAGGTCCATTAGCACGACATCGGGGGTGAGGGCCGCGACTTTCGTCACCGCTTCCTGGCCGTCGCTGGCCTCGCCCACCACTTCCATGTCGGTCTGCGTGCCGAGCATCATGACCAGGCCCGCACGCACCACCGGATGGTCGTCTACGACAAGAATACGAATCATTGGCACACCGTCCGATTGTGGATTGGCGCTGGTCGAGGCACTGCCTGATCAGGAAGCCAGTTCATTGGAGAGGCAAAATCCGCAATCACTTCACTTTCCTCCATAATAGGGCACCGCGACCCGCACGCAGGTGCCTTCGTCCGGCGCGCTGTCGAGTTGCAGTGTGCCGCCGAGGAGGGCGACGCGCTCGCGTAAGCCCACGAGACCGAAGCCGCCAGTCACGCCAGGCGCGCGCGTCGCCGCCGGGTCGAAGCCGACGCCGTCATCGGCGACAGTCAAGATAAGCGAGCCGTTCGAGCGTTCGGTCGTCATGTCCACCTGGGTCGCGTGGGCGTGCTTGCCGATATTGCTGAGGAGTTCCTGCGCGATGCGGTAGAAGCCGGCTTCGAGGCGCGCGGGCAAGCGCCCTTCGATGTCCCGGTTACGATAACTCCCTTCGAAGCCATGTTCCTCGCCGGCACGCTGCAAGAGCTGGGCCAGGGCTAGCGGCAAGGTGAGGTCTTGCAACGGCGCGGCCCGGAGGTCCAGCACAGAGCGCCGCGCTTCGTCCAGGTTGGCGCGTGTCAGCTCGAGCGCCTGCCGCACCTTTTCGCGGGCTTCGGCGAGCTGTGCGGGGTCATCGAGCAGCGCGTCAACCACCTCCAGGTGCAGCGTCACCGCCGTCAAGCCCTGCGCCAGGGTGTCGTGAATTTCGCGCGCCAGCCGGTTACGCTCTTCGGTCGTCGCCAGTTCGCGGCTGTGCGCGAAGAGGCGCGCGTTTTCCAGCGCCAGCGCGGTGGTATCAGCGATCGCTTCGACCAGTCGCACCTGGGCGGGGCTGAACTCGTAGCGGTCTTGCCCCGCCACGACGAGGGCGATGCCAAGCGTATGGTTCTTCGCAATGAGCGGCACGGCCAGGGTAGAGCGCAGGCCGAGCGCGCGCACCAGCGCCTTGTCGGTGCGCGGGTCAGTCTCCGCTTCGCTCGTGACCTGCGCGCGTTTGCTCTCCACTACCTCGCGCAGAAAACCATCGTGCGCCAGTTCGACCACCAGTTTGGCCGCACCGTTCACCAGCGGCGCGCCGGCATGCCCGACGCCGGAAGCCGGCAGCAGGCGCGTGCCGTCATCGTCGAGGAGATAGAGGATACAGCCGAGGTCGTCAACCGCCTGCGAGATACCGCGCGCGACGAGTTTCAGCACCTCGTCGAGAACGAGCGACGAGGTCGCCGCCGTCGTGACATCCAGAATACTAGTCAATTCCTGGCGGCGACGGCGCTCGGCCTCGAAGAGCCGGGCGTTCTCGATCGCCACCGCGACGCCATCGGCCAGCGTCTGGAGGGTGGCTACATCGCCCGTATCGAACGCGCCCGCGCGGCTACTTTGCACGTCCAGCACACCAAGTAATTGCTCACCCAGCACGATCGGCATCGCCAGTTCGGCGCGGCTGGCCGCAGTCGCGGACGTACTCATATAGCGTGGCTCGCGGGTGACGTCGTTAGCCAGCACCGGCCTGCGGGTCGCCGCCGCCGCACCGACGAGATGCGCGCCTGCGGCGATCCGCAGGCCCAGGTCGGACAAGGTATTGTCGTGGTTCGCCTGGGCGCGCAGCACCAGGTCACCTCGCTCGCTGTCGTACAGCAAGATGCCGACGTGGGTATAGTCGAAGCGGTCACACACCGTTGTGGTAATCAACGGCAGGAGCTGCTCGACCTCGCGGATCGAGACGATCTGCCGGCTGATTTCGTTCAGCGCCCGCAGCTGGTCCACGCGGCGCTGCTCGCTGGCGTAGGCCCGCGCGTTCTCGATCGCCACCGCGCAGCCGCTGGCGACGGCACTGAGTAAGGTGGCGTCTTCGGTGGTGAAGCGGGTGACGTTGCTGGCGACGACAACTGTGCCGAGCGTCCGGCCGCCGACAATGAGCGGCGCACCCAGCCAGGAAAGCGCGCCGGCGGTGAATCGAGGCGAGGGCGTCACGCCGCGCGCGCGACATTCGGTCACATAGTCGTCGGTGGCGATTGCGTGCCCCTCAGCCACCACGACTGGTGATAGCCCATGCAGGATCGGCACGCCTTCCCGCTCGGTGGCGCGCTGCCCTTCGGAGTACCACAGTTTTGGCAACAACTCGCCAGTATAGGGGTCTACGAGTGCGATGTAGAAGTTAGTCGTTTCAAAAAGCCGCGAGCAGCCGAGATAGATGGCGCCGTAGAGACTGTCGAGGTCGAGCACCGCCGAGATGGCGCGCAGAATATCGTTCAGCGCGGTCAGCCGCGCCAGCCGTTCCTCGCGCCCGGCCAGCAAGTGGGCGTTGTCAATCGCGACGCCGATCTGATCGCCGATCGAGCGGAGCAACGCGAGGTCGCGCGCCCGCTGCGCGCTGTCGCCGCTGCGCTTGCCGAGCAGATTCAGCACGCCGAGTGTGCGTTCTTTCGCCCGCAGCGGCACGCCCAGATAGCCGCCGGGGTCGCGCAGGAGTTCCGGCGGCAGGCCCGCGACGAGCTGCGGATAGGCGCCGGCATCGTCAACGCGCGCCGGGTCACCTGTCGCGGCCACCTGGCCCATTGGCCCGTCGCCGAGTGGGATAGGCGCTGGCAGAGGCGCGTTCTCCGCGAAGCCCCGGTACGCGCGCGGTTCCAGCCGGCAGCCGTCGCGATCGAGCAGATAGATGCTGCCGACGCGCAGGTCCAGCGCCTCCAGCGTGTGGTCAAGCGCGTCGGTGAGGATGCGGTCGAGGTCGAGGGAGCGGTTGGCGACCGCGCCGATACGATAGAGGGTGCTCAACTCGTCGGTCCGCCGCGCGACCTTGCGGAAAAGCTGGGCGTTATCGAGCGCGATTGCCGCCTGATCGGCGAAGAGGCCCAGTAATTCGATCTCGGGGCGGCCGAAGGGCGCGCCGGAGAGTTTGCGGACACCGAGGACGCCGATCACACCGTCGCGTGTGCGGAGCGGCGCGAGCACCGTGGATGTCGCGTCGTCCGGTTCGCCAGCGACCAGCAGGTGGCCGCTGCGGTAGACATGGCCCGCCGGCGTGCCCTCAATAGGGAGAGTCTCCAGCGTGCCCGGCGCGCCATCTGGCTCGACATTCACCGTGGCGCGTAACGCGCCGGCATCGTCATCGGGCAGATAGACCGTCGCGGCGTCACCGCCAGTCAGTTTGACGACCTGCCGGGCGATCAGATCGAGCGTACGCTCGGGGTCACGTTCCTGCGCGATCGCGCCAGCGACCGCCTGGAGACTGAGCAGGCGCTCTTCGGCGGTGAGGTTCGCGCGCGATCGTTCGGCCATCGTGCGCTTGAGGGTCTGCGAATAGGCGCGAGCGAGGTCTTCCGCCAGCTGCGCGGCGAAACTCTCAATCAGGGGCTGGCCGCGTTCGAGACCCAACCGGCGCAGGGCCGGCGCGGTTGCCGGCCCCAGCGCGAGAATAGCGTGAATACTGTCACCTAGCCCGCACCCCAGCGCGTCCTGTTGCCTGGCCCAGGAAGTGGCAACGCGGCGAGCCGCTTTCCGGTCGCCGCGCAGGAGATAGGCAATCAGGGCGTCAAGGGTGAGGGGGGCAAATTCTTCGAGGTGGGTCTCCGGAATACGGCCGCCGAAATCGCGGGGAATATCACGGATAACGCGCAGCCAGGAGCCGAGCAGACTCGCGCGGTGCGAGGTCAGGGCCGTGCCCAGCCGGCGACTCAGTTGTAACTGCTCGCCGATCGTTACCATCGTCGCTGCCCTGCCATTGCTTTCCTGTGCTTCGCTGCCCGGCCGCGCGGGAGTAGCTGTCGTTCCGTGGCGGCCAGCGCCGCATTCGCTGGCAGGTGCGCCACCCCGATTCATGCTTGCTCCTCATTATACCGAACCGGCCAGGGATCAACCGCCGTTCTTTCGTTGGAGATTTCTGGCTGTCCGAGAGGACAGTACAAGGAGAGAACAAAGGTTCTCTTCTTGTGTGGCGACTGCAACCACCAGTCATGCCAGCCGGACTACGTGCCCTGCTATACTTGACTGGCCTATGCCACATGTTCGTGGCTGGCGCAGTTGAGCAGTTGAGCGGATCAGGGTGTTGTGCGCCACCGCACAAGGCGCTGTGTCAATATATACCAGGGACGACGCCATTGATTGCCGGCAGTACTCGCAGATCAGGAACCAGTACTTCGCCTATTGCACAAGGTGGCCCTTCGAGGCCGTCATGCTAGACGGGCTTGCGGCTGCGCTAGAACACTTTCTCACCAATTATGGCTATATCGCCATTTTCGTCCTGATGTTCGTCGAAGAAGCCGGGCTGCCGCTCCCGCTGCCTAACGAGGTCGCGTTGATGTATGTCGGCTATCTCTCCTCGAAGGGCGACCTCAATCCGAATCTGGCTGGGCTGGTGGCGACGCTGGGCGCCACGGCTGGCTCGGGCTTGCTCTATACCATCGCCCGGCGTGGGGGCAGGCCGCTCTTGCGCCGGCTCAGTCGCGTGATTCATATCAAAGAGGAGCGCCTTGACGACGCGGAACGGTGGGTCGCCCGGCATGGGCCAATTTCGGTGCCGATCGCGCGCTTGACACCTGGCCTCCGCATCTATACCACCGTGATTGCCGGTATCCTACGCGTGCCCTACAAGGTGGTGGTTGCAGCCGTCTTCGGCGCGTCGCTGATCTGGTCGTATTTCTGGGTGCATCTAGGCCGCGCGCTGGGCGACCGCTGGGAGGAAGGCGCGCACGCCTTCGAACGCGCCGGGCGGTGGGGCATTGGCATCGTTGTGGTGGCGGTCGTCGTCTTCTTCGTGGCGCGCTGGCAGTGGGGCCGCTGGCAGGTCCGCCGCAAGGCGCGTGAAGACGCTGCTGGTTCGCCCGACGACGAGCCAGAGCCGTCCACGCCAGCGCGCGAACCGGTACCCATCGGTTCGCGCTCCTCGTCCCCCGATTCTCAGGCGCGAGAGATAGGACCGGCGATTCCGGCTGACGAAGACGAAATATCGCACTGAGTCCACGGGCGGCGTTACTGGCCAGTACTGGCGACGCCCGTGACCGCCTGGCGATCATCTTCCTGCCACAAGACCACGGGGTGCGTCCTGGCGGGCAGGTAGCGGCCATAGCCGAGCGCGGCGAGAATCAGATCGCTCGACTGCGCGCTCAGGACGCGACGTGTCTCGCGATCGCCGTCACGCTCGATGATGAGTTCTTTGGCCTCGGGCAGCAGGCAGTGATGTACGCCGCGCACGCCGGAGAGCATCTCCTGGTACGCGCCGGTCCCGAAGAAACCGACATAGAGTTCTTCATCAGGCCGGAGCGCCGGCAGGGTGAGGTAGCCAGGCACGCCGGCTTCGCGGTACACATCATCGGAATCGCAGGTGAGGCCGCCGAGCCAGGCGAGGCGGGTTGGCCGGTCGTAGCCGTTGAGTGGCAGGACGATGAACTTCTGATCGATCCCCCAGCTATCGGGCAGCGCGACCATCAGGCTGCTGTCAATGATGTACCAGGCGGCGTCCGCGCTGGTGGTCGGCTTCTCCTCAACGACGCGGAAGAGGTGCGCGCCGTGTTCGGCGGTCGTGTAGCGGCCAAACTCACCAACGATCGTCGGTTCCGCCACGCCGTGCCGGGCGCAGACGTCCTGAACGCCGCGCAGTAAGCGCCGCGCGAAGCCGGCGTAGTCGAAGTCGAAGTCGAGGCTGTAGGGCACCGGCACACCACCGCCGAAATCGAAGTACTCTAGCGATGGATGGCGCTGTTTCAGCGTGCAGTAGCACTCCATGGCGAACAGTAGCGAGTTGACGAACGCGGCCTCATCGTCAAGTTGTGAGCCGAGCATCGCGTGATAGAGCTTCAGCGTCATATTCGGCATGGCCGCGATCCGGTCCGCCTGGTCGAGCAGTTCCGCGAACCCCATGCCGAAGCGCGATTCCACCCCATCGAGCTCGGTGAGGTTCAGCACACCCTGTTCGATGCGCTGGCGCAGGCCGACGAGGAGCGGTAACTCGAACGACGCAAAGGTCTGAATCTCGGTGGGGCTGTCGAAGATTGGCAGGACGTTGGCGTAGCCTTCACGCCGCAGCGCCTTGATATTGTCGGCGTAGGCGCCGATCTTGAAGCCGTTGTTGAGGATCAGCCGGTCGCCTGGCAGCAGTCCCTGCCGCCAGAGCAAGCGCGCGATGTCAATGTCATACGACGACGACGTTTCATAATGTGCGCCGGCCAGCATGGCGTGACGTATGATCTCTTCGGCGACATTGGCCTTGGTGGCGTTGGCGTAGACGAAGCCGCCCTGATAGCCAAGCGCGGCGCGGGTCTCGGCGAAGATGGCAATCATGCCCTGTACGCGCTCCGCAATGAGCGGTGTATAGACCAGCTCGAGCGGTGAGCCGTACTCGCGCGCGGTCGCGTAGAGGTTGAAGTCACGGAAATGTAACTGACCATCGCGCACGCGCAAGAAATCGTTCAGCCAGCCGTCTGGGTCGGGCCGGCCGGGATATCGCGAGCGTAGATAGTCCAGATAGGTCGCACCATCGTTCACCGTCATCTCCGCAATCCTCTACGTTGCCGCTACCGCCGCGTGGCCTGTGTAGCATGGCCCGTGCGCCGGCGCAAGTTCCGAGCCGGGCAGACGGGCAGGCAGCGGGTTGTGGTCAGCGCGGTGCTGATCTGCCGGCGCGGCGCTCGCCCCAAGCAACTGACGACTGACGACCGGCGACTGCCGACTGGTACAGGCGGTGGAGTGCGCCGGAGGCTGCCTGTGTAGGCAGCCTCCGGACGGTGTAGACCAGCGCACCAGACTGGCTTACGGCGTGGTCGTCGTGGTGGTCGTCTCCGTGGTGGTGGTTTCGGTGGCCGTGGTCGCCGTCTCGGTCGTCGTTGTCGAGCTGGTGGTTTCCGTCGAAGCCGTGGTAAAGGTGGCTGCGTCAGTCGTGGTCTGGCCGGTGTTGCTGAGCGCGATCACCCGGTAGGTGTAGCTCGTGCCGGGGGCCAGTCCATTGAGCGTGATACTGTGCGTCGTCGTCGCCGAGCCACTCTCGGTGAAGTTTGTCGTCACGCTACTGTCGCCCGTGACGTGGTAGACCACCTGCACGACCGTCGCCGGATTCGTCGTGAAGGTCAGCGTCGCGGTCGTGGTCGTGGTCGTCGCCGTGATGGCGCTGACGGTGGGCGCGGCGCCGGCCGGCTCCGTCTTGAAGGACTGATCAGGGCCGCTCGCCCGGTTGCCGGCCGCGTCTGCTGAGGCGATGGCGAAATGGTAGTTCTGGTTCGACAGCAAGCCGGTGAGCGTAATCGAGTGCGCCGTCACCAGATTCAGGTCGCCCGCCAGGGCATCATACTGACCAGTCGTGCCATAGCGTACTTCCGTTGTGGCCGGTTCGTCAGTCGTCCAGCCGATGGTCACGCTTGTCGCGGTGACGTTGGTAATCGTCAGGTTCGAGAGCATCGGCGGGTTTTTGTCGAAGACCTGCGGATAGCGCCAGGCATAATACTCCAGGCCGGTGTTCGCCATCTGCACCTGGAAGGCGGGATCGTACGCAGGGACAAAGGTAAGGCAGCGGCGCTCGAAGCACTGAATCAGCACATCGGTATAGACGCCAGCGGCCTTCACTTTCGCCCAGTAGGCTTCAGTGATCGGCATCCCTGTGACGTAGAAGATCGGGTTGTAGATGGACGCGTTGACATTCTGATTCGACGCGGCATCGTACACCGGTCCTGCGGAAGTCAGGAAGGTCGCGAAGACCGACGCAATGCTGTGATTCGTTGTGGTACCAGGCAGGACGCCGGATGAGGTGACGCCATGCGCGTCGGCGCTATTGGCGACATTACCGTCGCGATCGATCGCCGCGCGGATGGCATTACCGGCCGGAATCGGCGGTTCGTTGACGAGGTTATGGAACGACGCATAGGTCGGGCTGGACGGCGCGGTGTCGTCAAGATCGCCGAACGGAATCTGCGCCGGCTTGGCGGGTGTGAAGTCACTGTCACCCACCTGGATGCGGCCGTAGATCATATCTTCGGCGAGCAGGCCCTGCGTGACAAAGAAGGCGTCGTTCGGGTTGCCGTTGGGGTTATTGATCTCCATCCGGCTTTTGTCGAAGTACTGCACCAGGTGCTTACCGTTCGGCCCCTGGTTGTACTGCTCTTGCATTCCGGTCGTCTGCTGCGCGCCCCAGGTATAGGAGCGGGAGGTCTGCCCGTACCAGACGGGCCGGTCGTAGCGTTCCCAGACCTTCTGGAACGCTGGGTCGGCGAACGTGGGATAGGCGATTGGCGCTTCGGCGGCCGTCGTGGCCGCTGGCGCCGCGCTGGCGAGTGGCGCCAGCAAGAGCAAGCACAGGAAGGCGCCTACCGCGAGACAGAACGAGCGATAGCGTCGAATTGCAGTCATGCTTCTCTCCTCATCCTCCTTCTGGATCTCCAGAACATGCGGGGAAGTTCCTCTTCCTCCTTCCGTGATCCCCCGCTCCTCTGTGCCGGCAGCGCCGTATTGACGGCCCCACCTGACTTGCCCATACAACGTCGCAGCCAGAAGATGGTTGTAGGCACTTGCCCGCCAGCGGTTCCCTGCACATTCCGTGCCGCGCGTACGTGCTACGATTTTAGGCGGCTGCTCGCCGGTCGAGCAAGTGGCGTGGAACCAGCAGGAGGCGGAGCATGAGGAACAGCGCACAGGAGCAATTTGCCGCGCGCGGACGCTATACCGTCATCCCGCGCACGCTCGTCTTCTTGCGCGAGGGCGCGGATGTGCTCTTGCTGAAAGGAGCGCCGACCAAACGCCTGTGGGCGAACCGCTACAACGGCCTGGGCGGCCATGTCGAGGCCGGCGAGACGATTGTTGCGGCGGCGCTGCGTGAGGTCTGGGAAGAGGCAGGAATCGCGCCGGAGCGCATCACCAATTTCGTGCTGCGGGCGTTGATCAATGTCGAAGGCACGCCGACTGGTGTGCTGCTGTGTGTTTTTGTCGGTGAGGTTCACGGCCGCGCCGTGCTGGACTCAGCGGAAGGCACTGTAGAGTGGGCGCCGGTCGCACGTCTGGCGGAATATGATCTGGTTGACGGGGACCGCCTACTGCCGGGGTTATTGCCGGAACAGCCTGTGCGCTATGGTCATCTGCGCTATGATGCGGCGGGCGATGTCAGCGCGTTTGCGCTGGTGTGACCGCGTAGAAGTTGTGGATGTTCCACATGAAACACCGCCTGCCGACCACTGCTGTTACGGACGAATCATGGAGGGCGGCAGCCGGGCCGCGTCGTACTACCCCGAACACATTGAGGTCGCCATAGGAATAGTCGGCCTCCAGCGCCACGCGTTCCGGTGAGCTACCTGCCGGTGGCTACGCTGTAACACATGAAACATCACTCGCTAGGCCGGTGAGAATGGAGTAACTGGCGATGGCCGTAGAAAACATGCAGAAAGGAGAACTGAGCAGGCTCGAGGCCGCCCGCGCGGCCTGGCTCCAGGCGTATCAGGAACCGCGCGATCTGCGCTGTCCGCACTGCCAGGCGCTGCTCGGCACACTCTTCTGGATTACCTGGGCCGAGCAACCGCTGATGGATGCGATCGCCGATGGTGCGCTCGGCGGCGTGCCGACGCAGGGCTTCTACGTGCTCGTATCGCAGCAGGAAGGATTGCTCGTGCCGTTGACCGGCCGCCGGCGGTACGCGCGCGGCGCGCGGCCGGCGCAGCCGGTGGCCCCCGCCTGGGTCGGCTTACCCGGAGAAGTCACCTGCGCGGCCTGCGGCGCGCTGGCCGGCATACCCCACCCCCGCTTTCCCGAGCAAGCGCGCCTGGACGCGCTCCGCACTGGCGCTGGTCGCCGGCGCTGGCGGCATGGCTGAGACCACGTTTACGGCGACAGCACATCGGCTACGCGAAAGCGGTCGCGAGCAGCGCACGCTGCTCGCCGCGCTGGCGCATCAAGAGTTGCCGTGCCCGGAACAGGCGCATTCGTACCGTTGAAACAGGCAGCCCGGTGGCGGCGCTGATTTCCGCATAGGAAAGATCGTGCCAGTACCGCAAGATGAGCACGAGGCGGTAGGCTTCCGGCAGGCCCAGGAGCCACTGGCGCACTTCGTCCTGCCGTTCGGCGCGCAACGCCAGGGTTTCCGGTAACTCCCCACTATCGAGAAAGCTATACACGGCGCTGTTGCTGTCCAGCGAGACGGAGCGCCGCCGGCGCAAATGGTCAATACACCAGTGCGAGGTGATCGCCAGCAACCAGGAGCCGAAGCGACCCCCGGGTTGGTAGGTGCCGAGGCGCGTATACGCGCGCACAAAGGTCTCCTGCGCCGCATCTTCCGCATCGGCGGAGTTGCCGAGAATACGATACGCCAGCGCATACACCGGACGTTTGTAGCGTTCAACCAGCTGCACAAAAGCGGCGCCATCGCCTGCCGCGCCACGCAGCGCCAGTTCATCATCGGAAAGCTCGGGACGCGCGGTCGGCGCGGCGGTGGGGTACGTCGTGGATGTGGCGGGTGTTGGCAGCACGGCTTTTCCTCCAGCGTAGCAGGTAGAATGGGCAGCGCACATTCCCGATAACGGCAGTTCCCCCAAGCGGGGCGCTTCAGTCGCAGGTATCACGCCAGTGCTCTGCCCAGTATACGAATCGTTCCACCCTGACTCTATCGCGAAGAAGGCGGAAATCGTCCTGGGTCATTTGGGCCGGCCTGATCTCCTCCGAATGGCCGATACAACACGCTTCGAAACACTACGGCGTAGTTCTTGATTGTTCTTACCCTAACAGCTGCTGACTGGCTGCACATCGTCCCGATGGTTCATTTTTGTGGGTGAAGAGTACTACCACGCCTGGCCCGGTATAGGCCATTCGGCCTACTCGTACAGATCGAGCGGCGAACTTCAGGCCAGATTATGCCGGAGCGCGAAGGCCGCAGCGGCGGCGCGGTTATCCGTGCCCGTCTTGGCAAGGATATGCGCAACATGATTCTTGATCGTCGGCGTGCTGAGACTGAGCTGCTCGGCGATCTGCCGGTTCGTCAGCCCGGTCGTCAGCAGCCGCAGCACTTCGACTTCGCGCGCGGAGAGACCGGCGGGATAGGTTGGCTCCGGTTCGACCACCTGTCGCGCCAGTTCCGCCGCCAGCGCCTCGGCGCGGGCGAGCGCCGGCGCTGCCCCGAGCGCGGCGCAGATCGCGCGTACCTCAGCGAGTGCCGCGCTGGCCGCCGGCTGATCCTGGGCGGCGCTCGCGAGGTCTGCGAACACAAGGGCGGTCAAGGCCCGCTCATACGGCGCGGCACAGGTATCGGCCAGCATGAGCGCGCTGGCCAGGTGGGTGCGGGCGGCCTCGTCCTGGTCAGCGGCGTGCAGTATGGCGCCCAGCAGCCGGTGAGCAGCGATTAACGCGAGTGGTTGGCGCGGTTCGCCCGCGAGCACGAGGGCATGTGTCCCATGCCGGCGCGCCTGGGTGAGATCATGCCGGGCCAGATAGTAGGCAGCCCAGCAGACTTCACCATCAGCGCGGCCGGCGATCGCGCCGCTCCATGCCAGCCAGCGGTCGTGGCGCATCAGCCAAGCATGCGCGGCGGCGAGATCGCCGGTGTCGAGTGCCAGATAGACCGCGAGCCGCTGAAGCAAGACGGCGCGCTCAAAATTCATATCGCCTGGCTCGGTCGCCAGGCCATCCGGCAAACCCTCCCGCACAATGGCCCAGGCGTGCTCGTAGTCACCACGATACCAGGCGAGGTAGCCCAGAATGGGCAAGAAGGAGCGTCGCGCGCCCGCGAACTCGGTAGGGCCGAGGGCCGTGTGCGCCAGCTCGTCAATCTCCGGCCACGCGCCTTCGATCAGGTAGAGCGGCAGGCGCACAAGGCGCGGGGCAAAAGTGGCGAAGACATCGCGCGTCTGCCGCCAGGCTTCTTCGCCGAGTTCGGCGATCCGGCGGCGCGTCGTCACCCGGTCTGTCTGATAGGGCCGGCAAACTTCTTTGAACTGTGAGAGCGCGCTTTGCCCGACGAGCGCGTGGTTGCCGGCAGCTTCGAACGCATTCCGGGCGCGCTCGAAGGCAATTTCGGCGTCATTGGGCCGGCCGAGCGCCGCGTAGGCGTGGCCCAACCCAAAGTAGAGGTCGCCATACGAGGCGCCATCCCACCCTACCACGTCCAGCGGCGGCTCGACGGCGATCGCTTCACCAAGCTGGACGGCTTCTTGATAGCGGCCCACCTCCGCCAGCCAGCTACAGACCATACCGCGATAGGCATTGATATTGAGCGGTAAGCCGCGCGTGGTAAGCCGCGCGCAGTCGGTTTCATCGAGCGCCCGCAGGGCCTCGACGCCTTCGGCCAGGTCAATAAGTCCCTGGCGCAAGTGATTGGTGATACAGAGCAAAAAACCCCGATAGTAGCGCACATGGGCGGCCAGGGCACGGTCGCCCGTTTCGGCGGCCAGCTGGGCAGCTTCCGCCAGATGGGCTAAGCCCTCTTTCGGCGTGACGTACCGGCGCAGACGCGCCAGCCGGTAGAGAATCCAACCCTGCTCGCCCCGGTCACTCCCCTCGGCGCGCATCAGCGCCAGGGCCGCCTCGAAGCGGGTCGCGGCGGTCAGGTGTGCGTAAACCCGGTGCGCCCGCTCGCCCGCGCGCACCAGCCATTCGGCCGCGCGTGGATCGCCGGCCTGACTGAAGTGATAGGCGACGATGTCAGGGTCGGGCGCGACGGTCTGCACGAGCGCTTCCGCGGCCAGGCGGTGCCAGCGCACCCGCCGTGACGGTGGCAGGTCTTCATAGAGCGTCTCGCGGATGAGCGCGTGCGCGAACGTGATCCGCTGGCCATCGCGCGATTCGATGAGGATGCGCGCGCGCACGGCGAGTTCGATGACGTCGAGCAGGTCGTCCTCAGCGATCCCGGCGACATTGGCCCAGAAGCCGATAGGCACCTCGGAACCAAGCACGGCGGCGATAGCCAGCGCACGTTCGGCTTGTTCGCCCAGGCGTGCCAGGCGTCCACTGAGAACCTGTCGCAAAAGCGGCGGCAGACCCACGCGCGTGCGCTCGCTGAGGGTCCACCCTTCAGCGGTCGAGCGCAGCCGGTCTTCTTCTTCCAGGGTTCGCAGCAGTTCGCCGATAAAGAACGGATTGCCTTCGGCACGGCTTTGCAGATGGTTGATCGTCCAATCTTCGTCGGGGCGCGAGAGCTGGTACCGCGCACGCACGAGGGTGCGCACGTCATCTTCCGTCAGCCGGCGTAAATCGAGCCGTTCCGCATTGGCTTCGCGCACGAGCAGCGGTATCAGAGTAAAGAGCGGATGCTCACGGGTCAGTTCGTCGGCCCGGTAGGTAATGACGAGTAAGATCGGCAATGTCGCCAGTTGGCGCGCGAGATAGCGGAGAAAATCGAGGCTGCCGGCGTCGGCCCAGTGCAGGTCGTCCAGGAAAATGACGAGCGGTTGCCGGGCCGCGAGGTCGGTGAGCGACTGCTGCGCCCGGTGAAACAGGAGGTTCTGGCTGGCGATGCTGGTGTGTGTACGGCCATTCGGAGCGGGGGTGAAGGAGAGTTGTTCGCGAATGGCCTCCTGGCCGTTCAGCAGCTCAATCCAGGGACCGTACGGCGGCGTTTCCGTGCGGTCGTAACAGCGGCCGGTCAGCACCAGCGCGCCCTGGCTTGCTGCTTCGCGACCCAGTTCCTCCGCCAGCGCGGTCTTGCCGATGCCAGCTTCGCCACCAATCAAGACGACGCTGCCGTGCCCGGCCTGAGCCGCCGCGAAATATGCTCGTAGTGACTGTTGCTCACGCTGCCGGCCAACGAGCACTGCTCCTGGCTCGCGCGCGGCAACCTCCCCTGTCGTGCCGGCCATGGCGCTCGTCACCCCAATCGGTCGCTATACTCCGTCACCAGCCTGATGATCAGGTGGTCTATCGGGATGGCTAGCACATGTGGCAAGTGTAGCACGGCAGGCGGAGGACTTCACAGGTGGGAGTCGTGAGGGCGTGAGTTGTGAGAGAGTTCAGTCCAGCACGGTGCCGATCTACTGGCGCAGTACTCGTCCCAAGCTACTCACGACTCACGCCCCACGACTGCGTGGTGGTTAGCGTTGCCGCTGGCGCCAGGCGTCGTACTCGCGCAGGGTCTCCTCGCTCGGCGGGTAGACACCGATAATGCTGCTGCCTGCGACGACCTTCGTCAGAATGAAATCTTCTTTGCGTTCCTGCTCCCAGCCATCATGCGCGACTTCCTCCACAACAGCGCGCGGGACGACGATGACGCCCTCGGCATCGCCGACCAGCACATCGCCCGGCAACACGGTCACGCCACCGCAGGCCACCGGCACATTGATGTCAATCGGGTGATGAATGCTTGACGAGACGTTGGGGTGCTGGCCGCGCGCGTAGGTCGGCAGGTCAATCTCGCGGATCGCGGGGGAGTCGCGGAACGCGCCATCGGTGACGATGCCGGCCGCGCCGCGCGCCTTGATCCGCGCCGTCAGGATGTTGCCCAGCACCGCACCGCGCACGTCGCCGCGCGCGTCAATGACCAGCACGTCGTCCTGCTGCACGCTCTCGACGGCGATGCGCTGCTTGTTGGTCAGGTTATTGAAGGTCGCCGGATCGTGCTCCAGGTCTTCGCGCGCCGGGATATAGCGCAGCGTAAGCGCCTGCCCGGCCATCCGCAGGTCGGGCCGCAGGGGTGACACCCCTTGCATATACATCTGGCGGAAGCCATGCTTCAAGAGCTGGCTACTCAACGTCGCTGTGCTCACTTCCTTCAACTTCGCCAGAATCTCCGGCGCAACCCGCTCGGTCGTCGTCATCGTGCTGTCTCCTTTCCCTCTCTGCGCTACCAGTTGGTGAATGAGCCGTCGAGCCGATGGAGGCGCGGCAGACCCCGCTCACCCGCCGGATACTTTTTCGCCGCTTCGCGGTCGAACTCGATGCCCAGCCCCGGTCGGGTGGGGGGCAGCAGATAGCCGTCCGCCCAGTCCGGTTGATTGAGCACAACATCGGTCAGCATCGTGCCCGGCTTGCGCGGCTGCTCCTGCACCGCGAAGTTCGAGGTCGCCAGGTTCAGATGCAGGCAGGCCGTGGACGAGACCGGCCCCAGCGGGTTATGCAGCGCCAGTTTGATGTAGTGCGTCTCGCACCAACCGGCAATCTTCCGCGCCTCGGTCAGTCCACCGACGATGCAGAGGTCAATGCGCGCATAGTCGATCCACTCTTCCTCGATCAGCTGGCGAAACTCCCACTTGCTGCCGAACTGCTCGCCGGCCGCCAGCGGCACGCCGGTGCGCGGTCGCAGGGTCTTGAACGAGTCGGGATTCTCCGAGCGGAGTGGGTCTTCGATGAAGAACGGCTTGAACTGCTCGGCTTCGCGGCAGAGTTGCACCGCATCGGGCAGGTCGAGCCGGGTATGCACGTCGAAGCAGATCTCAATCTCGTCGCCCACCGCCTCGCGCACCGCCTGCATCTGCCGCACCGCCGTGCGGACCGCCTGGCGCGGTTCGAGTACCTCGCCGTCTTGCGGCAGGCCCCAGCGGACGAACTTCCAGCCTTCCTCCTTTGTTTGCAGGCACGACTCCACCAGCGGTTCGATCTCCGACCCATGCCCGACGTTATGGGGATAGCAGACGACCCTGTCGCGTACCTTGCCGCCGAGCAGTTCGTAGACCGGCACGCCGAGCGCCTTGCCCTTGATGTCCCACAGCGCGATGTCCACCGCCGAGAGCACGGCGGCGGTCGCCCGGCCGGCGGGGAAGAAGCCGCCCCGGAACATCACCTGCCAGAGATGCTCGATCTGAAAGGGGTCCTGGCCGATCAGGTCTTGTTCGAAGTGTTTCAGCGCGCCGACCTCCGCCTGTTCGCGGCTGGTGACGCCGGCCTCGCCAACGCCGGAGATGCCTTCGTCGGTGTCCACAGTGACGAACAGAAAGTTGCGCTGCCCGTTCCAGACCAGATGTGGCTCGACCGCCGTGATCTTCATGTGCCCTCCCTTCCCCATTACGCCAACTCAAACCGCCGCCCGGCTTTCAGCAGGACGATGCGCGCCGTCACGCCCTGTTCCTGGCAGGCGTCGAGAAACTCCTGCGGGTCGGCGGTGTTGTCGCGGAACATGCCGTAGTGCATCGGGACGACGACGCGCGGCGCGACGATCTCCGTAAGCTGCGCCGCCTGCGCTGCGGTCATATTGCCGCCGCGCCCGTTGATCGGCACGGTGAGCAGATCGGGTTGCAGACCGCGCGCCAGCTCTTCAAGGCGCTCGGTGTACTCCGAGTCGCCGGTCTGGTAGATGCGAAAACCGCCCGCTTCCATGATGACGCCGATCGCGTCGCGTGTGTCGCCCGACGCGTGCTCGGCATAGAGCGCCGTCAGGCGCACGCCAGCGATTTCGCGTGATTCGCCCTGGTCAAGCCGCACGAAGCGTTCGCCCGGCAGTCCCATCGCCAGCCAGTGCGCGCGGCAGGACGACGGCCCGGCAAAGATCGTTGCCGGCCGCTCGGCGATCGGCCGCAGCGTGATCTCGTCGAAGTGGTCAATGTGATCGTGCGTCGTGATGACCAGATCGGCGGCCAGGTGGGTCGCGGGCAATACGATCGGTGTCAGCCGCTCGCGCGTCTGCCCGCCGCGCTTCGCGTGTGACAGGTACGGGTCAATGCAGACGGTGATCCCGCCTGGGAAATGATAGAGATAGCCCGATTGCCCCAGCCATTCGATGCCCAGTGTCGCGGTCATGGCCCTCCTTCTTCCCGATCCCCTCTCTTGCCTGTTGCACAGGCGCGCGGCAGCGCGGCGCTATCTTACTACCGCGCTCTCGTCGGGGATAGTTCGGTGGTAACGGCGGCCTGATTAGTGGATGTGTATCAGGATACTTCGTGAGGCGCGTGCAGTAGCCAAATGCCCACGGCATTTAGTTGTACATGGCGCCGTGGGCTGGTGGAGTCAGGATGAGGGCGATATCTGGTCGCGTCCTATCATGGTGATATTCCTCGATCATCTCGATCCAAACTACCGGTTCAGATCAAGGGCGCGATTCATTATGAATCGCGGACGTAATGTTATTGAGATTGAACATCAATTGCGATTATCTGGTGTGGTGGGGCGCTTACTGATCCGGTGCGTGAGTGTCAGGCCAGCCGAAACTATCGAACCAGACGCCCCGGCGATAATTCGCGAGCGCCTGCCGGACGTAGGGGATGACGTTTGCCGGCAAGTTGTCGAGGTCGTGCCAGGATAGGTCGTCGCACTTCTCCGGCTCGGCGTTGACGATCGTGCCAGACCAGCGGCTGGCCGCCAGGAAGAAATGGATGTACTCGTCACCCTCCCAGCAGTGCATCACGCCGACGACAGCGAGATCGGCGGGCGCGGCGGCGATGCCCGCTTCCTCGTGCGCCTCGCGCGCGATCGCCGCAATGAGCGTTTCACCGCCGTCGAGATGCCCGGCAATCACACTGTAATTGCCGTCTTGATAGCCGGTGTTCGCGCGCCGGAGCAGCAACACCTGCTGTCCACGCGGGCCAGCGCGCAGCAAGAAGAGATGGACCGACGCGGGGAGATAAAAGCGCGCTGGCCGCTGTTCGTCGTGACTCATCGCGGTGCTCGTAGCTGCTGGTAGAGCGTGATGTAGCGGTCCGCCAGCGCGGCCCAGTCGAACGCGGTGGTCGCGAGCGTGCGGGCGCGGGCGCTGTAGTCCGGCCAGGCGGGGCGCGTGGTGAGCGCGGTAATGAACGCGGCAGCCAGACTGCTGATGTCGCCGGGCGCGGCCAGCCAGCCGGTTTCGCCCGGCCGCACTTTATCCGGCAGCCCGCCCGCGCTGGTCGCGACCACCGGCAGCCCGCGCGCCAGGGCTTCGAGCGTGGCGAGCGAGCTGCCTTCGTAGAGCGAGGGGGTCAGAAAGAGATCGGCGCTCGCCAGCAGCGCGTGCGTCTCGGCGTCGGGCAGCGCGCCGGCCAGTGTCACGTTGCCCGCGAAGCCATAGCCGGCGATCGCCGCGCGCAACCGCGCTTCCTCGCTGCCTCGCCCGACAATCAGCCAGCGCCACCCGCCCGGCAAGTGGTTGCGCGCGTCGTTGAGCGCGGCTAGCGCCTCGATCAACCCTTTGTTCTGTTCCAAACGCGCCACACTGAGCAGAACCAGCGGCGCGTCCACCAGCCCGAAGCGGGCGCGCACCTCGCGCACCGGCGCTTGCGCCGCCAGAGCATCGAGCGCGGCCACGTCCACGCCGTTCGGAATCGTCACGATGCGTGCTGACGACACACGCAAGTGCCGTTCAATCGCGCCAACC
>DASUBC010000486.1:0-2505 GCA_035763465.1 Thermomicrobiales bacterium | reverse complement strand
CGGCCACGGTCGCGGGCGGGATGAAGCCGAGCCGGGTGACCTTGCCGCCCAGCCCCAGGTAGCCGATCTGCCGTTCCAGCAGGGCGCCAAGCCCCGGCGCTTCACTGCCGGCGATCAAGAAGCGTGCGCCGGGCCGCTCCGTCACCAGCCGCCGGAAGGCGCGCAGCACCACGTCCAGCCGCTTATACGGCGTGACATGCCCGTGTGAAACGACCAGGAAGGCGTCCGGCGCGACGCCCAGCCGCGCCCGCGCCTCGTCGCGCGGCGCTGGCAGCGGCAGCGGCACACCCATCGGCACGACGCGCACATCCGTGCTGGGCCGCAGTGCGCGCACCCGCTCTGCGCTCGCCGCGTTGTGGACGATGACGACTTTCGCCGCGTCGAGCACCGGCTCAACCAGCGGATAGTCGAAGAGCGCCGGCGGCGTCTGGCCGCGCAGAACCGCCCGCGCCACTTCGCTTCCCGCTGCGCCATACAGCCGCGCAAGGTCGGCCATATACTCGCGCCGCCGTCCGTGATTGACCGCCATCCAGAGCCGCAGATGGTGCAAGACGACATCGTGCAGCACGACGATGCCCGGCGCGCGGAGCGCGCGGTCATACATATAGGCGTGCGCGGGACTGTTGCCGAACTGGTAGATCGTCGCCTCGTAGGGCGCACGCGCCGCCGCGCGGTCGAATTCCCGCGCCTGGCGCAGCCGCACACCAGCTGCTTCCAGCGGTGCCCGCTCGCTCGGCGCGTAGCCATCCACATAGACATCGAGCGCCAGCGCCGGCGCCAGCACCGGCAGCAAGTCCTCGCTGTAATAGGAGATACCCGATGCGATAGGGCTGAGGGGCGTAAAACATGCGACGCGAGGAAGGACGAAGGACGAAGGACGAAGGACGCCTGTTCCGGCCGATTCGGCAACGAGCGTGCGCGATCGCTGGACAGTTCCCTGCCCAGCCTGAACTTGCGCGTTGTCGCCAGTCTCTCGGCCCATCATCCGTACTTCGTACTTCGTCCTTCGCCCTTCGTCAGCGCGTTGACCACTTTATCCCAGGTAATGCCCGCGACAGCGGCATGACCAGTCAACCCCAGGCGCCGCGCTTCGTCCGGAGAATGGTACCACTGGTCAAGGATAGCGGCGAACGCAGCCGGATCGGGCGGCGTCACCGCGCCGGTCTCACCAGCGCGGACGAATTCGAGCGTGCCGCCCGAATCCGTCGCGGTCAGCACCGGCTTGCCCGCCGTGAACGCTTCGACGGTGGCATAGCCGTAATCCTCGTCCACCGGCGCGTAGAAGACGGCACGGCAGCGGTTGTACGCAGCGACCACCTCGGCGTCGGGCGCCGCGCCCAGAAACTCGACGCGGTCGGCAACGCCGCGCTCGCTCGCCAGCCGACGAAGCTGTGCTTCATCTGGTCCAGAGCCGATCAGCCGCGCGCGCACTGGCGTCGTCGTGCGCGCCAGCGCCTCGATCAGCAGATTGACGCGCTTCGCCGCGTCGAGCCGCGCGACCGAGAGGATCGTGCCGTCGTCCAGTGCGGCGGACGGAGCCAGCCCTTGCAGGCGAATTGGAGGGTAGAGGGGCGTGGCGCGCAGGCCATTGAAGCGTTCCAGACGCGCGGCGACATTGCGCGAGATCGCGAAGAGCGCGCCGCACTCCGTCAGTCCCGCGCCGTCGATCGCCCGGACGCGACGGCGGAGTTCGCGGTCCTCCGGCGTGTTGGCGAAGTCACTCAGCGCCGTACCATACCAGTCATACGCCTGGCGGTGCTGATGTACCACCCAGGCGACCTTGCGCGGATGCCGCACGGCCCAGGTTGGAAACTTCGTGCAGATGACCAGATCAACCGGAACGCCGTTCGCTTCGGTCAGGTCGAGCAGCCGCCAGGCCAGCGCGTCATGCAGCAACTGCTCTTTCGGATACCACTTGAACGGCAGCGCCACGACCTCGACACGATGCCCATGCGCCCGCAACGCCTCCGCCAGCCCGTCCACCAGCACTTCCGCCCCGCCGCGCACGAACGGCACCTGCGAGGCGCAGATGATGATGTTCATTCGATTGCGGAGTGCGGATTGCGGATTGCGGAATGGGGACGGCTCTCACCCCCTGGCCCCCTCTCCCGCCTTGCAGGCGAGGGGGAACTGGCAATGAGCTGATCGGCTGTTCCCCCTCGCCCGTGACATGGGAGAGGCGGCCAGGGGGTGAGGGCCGCCAGGCCACCGCGCCGTACCCTATTCCGCACTCCGCACTCCGCGTTCCGCGTTCAAATGTTCCGCGTTCAATCGCTCGATTTCCTGGCGCAGGCGCTCGTTTTCGGCGGTGAGTTCGGCCAGGGCGCGCACGGCGGCGGCGTTGAAGTCGTTTTGCTGGTCTACGATCGGGTTGATGTACCAGCGCAGCAGCAGGCGCACGACGCGCTTCACTAGTGCAATGGCGCGGCCGATCACGGGCACGTCCCACAGGATGGGAAAGTGCGCGGAGATGTGCGCGGCGTCCATCGCCTCGGCCAGCGCGCC
>DASUBC010000485.1:0-13089 GCA_035763465.1 Thermomicrobiales bacterium | reverse complement strand
CTTCAGGAGGCGCGGCACGTAGTAGTAAATACCGTGACCATCTAGCCCGCGCGTCTCAATCAGCGCCTGGAAATCGGTGAGACAACAGAGGTCCACGCAGACCTTGACGCGCTCGTCCAGCGCGGCGACCCACCAGGCCATCGTGCTGCCCATCGAGAGGCCCAGCGTCGCCAGGCGGGCCAGGTCAACGTCGTCGCGCGTCGCGAGGTAGTCAATCGCGCGCAGGCTGTCGTAGACCATCATGCCCCAGAGCACCTGGCCGTGCCAGAGCATCTCCTTGAAGAGCTCCGATTCGGTGCGCCCCCGCCGCTCGCCGAAGAGCCAGGTGTCAATCGCGAGGCTGGCGTAGCCCCGCGCGGCCAGCGCCGCCGCGTAGGGCGGCGACTGCAACGCTGACCGGCCGGCGATGAGCTCGTCTTTCCCCAGCACATAGTCGCCGCCATGCGCATGGTTGTAGAGCACGACGGGCACACGCCCTGGCGCCTCGCGCGGCCGGACGAAGTACGCCGGCACTGGCTCTATGCCGTTCAGGTCGAGTATAAGCGTTTCGAGGAGGTAGGTCTCGCGTGTCTCCTTACTGATTAATTGAGCGCCGACTGGGCGTGCCCGGTCTGGTAAGTCGCCGAGTAACGTGAAGAGCTCCTGCCGCCGTGCCGCTTGCTGCTCCCGCTCCATCTATACTCCCACTCAGCGCAGCCGGACCAATTGCCCAGTGCGCGACGATTCCAACAGCGCCAGCGCGATCTGCACGCCGACCAGGCCGTCTTCGCCGCTAACTGGCGGTGGTGTGCCCGCGAGTGCCGCCTCGGTAAAGGCGCGCAACTGGTCAACGTACGCCTTGAGGCGGGGAAAGCCGAAGGCGGTAGCCGCCTGCTCGGTGCCGACCGGTGGCTGCTCGACGATCGTGCGCCAGCCGCCGTCATTGGCAAGGCGCAGCGTATCGTAGGCATCCATGTCGAGCATTCCTGTCTCGCCCATCAACTGGGCGCGAAAAGCCAGGCCGGGGAAGCCGGGCTGTGGGCAGGCGCTCGACGCCCACAGTGCCATGATCGTGCCGTTATCGAATGTCAGCAGGCCCATCGTCGTGTTCTCCGGCTCCTGCTGTTCGCGAAAGGTGCGCGAATGGCCGAAGGCAGATGTGACCTCCGCGCCGAGCATCCAGCGGCAGAGGTCAATACCATGCACGCCACCGGCCAGGATATGGCCGACCGCCGCCGGATTCGCCCACCACGACCAGTCGCCGCCGAAGGCCGGGTCAGTGAAGAGCTGGAAGACCTGGTAGAACTGGATGGTGTGGATCTGGCCGATCGCGCCGGCCTGGACCTGCTCGCGCGCCGCGCGCGGCACCGCGCGATAGCGCTGCTGATAGCCGACCGAGAGCGCGACGCCATGCTTCGCACAGGCCGCGACGATCGCTTCGGCGTCGGCCACCGTCGTCGCCATCGGCTTCTCGATGAAGAGGTGCTTGCGGCGCGCTGCCGCCGCCAGCGCCTGCCGCGCGTGGGCGAATTGCGGCGTGGCAATGATGACCGCGTCAATGTCGTCGCGGGCGATAAGCGCCTCGTCCGATTCGCACAGCTGCGCGCCGTAGTCGGCCGCGACGCCGGGCGCGCGCGAGCCGCCGGCGACAGCGACCAGTTCGGCGTCCTCAATGTGCTGGATGGCCGCCGCGTGTGTCCGGCCCATGAAACCCGAGCCGAGAATCCCGTAGCGTAGCGCCCGCATGGTCGCCTCCCGATCCACCCGCCACACCCACCCGTGCGTCCCCATGACGCCGCGCCATGAGACCATAGCCCAGGCGGGCTGTCAACACGAGAGGATAGGGGATAGATGCTCACCACAGGCGATGCGTTGGTCTCCCAGCACGGTGCTGATGAGAGACTATCCCCTATCCCCTATCCCCTCGCGCTGGCTTCGCTATACTCTGATCGGTAGTTATGTGTGGTCGTGATCGAGCAAGTACGATGCTGCGTGAGCAACCGCGAGTGTGGCGAGCAAGGAAGCTGGTGCTGCCGCGTGGGTGGCGGGCGCCGCTCGGTTATCTCGCCGCGCCACTCAGCGTCGCGCTGATCACGATCGTGATTGCCGGACTACAGGCCGCCTATGGCCTGCCCGACAGTTCAATCCTCTATTTGCTGGCTGTGCTTACCCTGGCAAGCACCGTTGGCGGCGGACCGGCAGTGCTAGCCGCTTTCCTGGCCTTCCTCGCCACCAACTTCTTCTTTGTCGAGCCGCGCTACACGCTAGCTATCAACGATCCGGACCAGTGGATCGCACTCGTTGTGTTCCTGGTCGTTGCAGTCGTTGCCGGACAATTGACGGCGGCCTTGCGTACCCGCGCGGCGGAAGCACGGCGGCGGGAAGCGTTCAGTGTCGCGCTGTTCAGTTCGTTGAACCTGGCCCTCGAATCACGCGCCGCTGAGGCCCAGCGCCGCGAACAACTCACTGCGACTCTCTATGAATTGAGCCGGGCGCTAGTAACCGGCCAGGCGTCGGATGCGCTCCTGCTTGCCATCACCGAGCGCATCGTGGCGTTGTTGCCCGTGCGCGCCTGCGCCGTGCTGTTACCAGACACACAAGGAATACTCCAGGTGCGCGTCGCGCGGCTCGCCACGGGTGCTGAACTGGCGCCGGTTGACCGCAACGAAGCGGCGATTCACGCTTGGCTCGCCACGCGGCCACAGGAGGCGGGTGGTACGGCGCGGTATGGCCGGCAACTACTGGTGCCGTTGCGGGCGGGCGAGCGTCTGATCGGCTTGCTGCGCGTCGAGAGCGACGACAACGGCACCGGACTAGACGACGATGAACGCCGTTTGCTAGAGACGTTTGCCGCGCAGGCGGCGCTCACGCTGGAACAGGCGCGCCTGGCGCGCGAGGCGCTGCGCGCCGAGATTTTGACCCGCGCCGATGCGCTGAAAGACTCATTGCTGACCTCGGTCAGCCATGATCTCCGCACGCCGCTTGCCGCGATTCGCGCGGCGGCAGGTAGCCTGTTGCAGGAAGACATCGCCTGGGATGCGGCCACGCGTCATGAATTTGCCGCGGCGATTGACGATGAAGCCGCCCGGCTGAACCGCCTGGTCGGCAATCTGCTCGACATGTCGCGCATTGACGCCGGTGTGCTGGTGGCGCGCAAAGAACTCTATCCGCTCGACGCGCTGCTGCGCGCCGCCGTCGCGCGTCATCAAACCGTGCCAGGGCCAACGATCACGCTGGAGGTGGCGGCTGATCTGCCACCGGTGCCGCTTGACCCGGTGCAGATTGACCAGGTGCTCGATAATCTGCTGGATAACGCGCGCAAATATTCGCCGCCTGGCGCGCCGGTCGCCGTCTCGGCGTTGCGCGACGAGCGCGGCGAGCAGATCCTGATTCGTGTCGCCGATCGCGGGCCGGGCATCTCGCCGGACGATCGGGAGCGCGTCTTCGAGAAATTCGGCCGGCTCGCCCGCGACGCCGCCAGCCAGGGGAGCGGCCTCGGGCTGGCGATCGCGCGGGGGCTGGTTGCGGCGCATGGCGGGCGACTCTGGGTCGAAGAGAATCCCGGCGGCGGGGCGCATTTCGTCTTCTCGCTGCCGCTCACGGGCGTGACGGCCCCGACCGCGCCAGTGAATGACGGCGCTCACCTCGCCGGCACAACGCGGGAGGCACGATGAGCGGCGCGCGGCTGCTGGTGGTGGACGACGAGCCGCAGATTCGGCGGATGCTCGGCAAAGGGCTGGCCGGCGCGGGCTACGATGTCGCGATGGCGGCCTCCGGCGAAGAGGCGCTGGATGAAGCCGAGCGACGCCAGCCGGACCTCGTCATTCTCGATCTGGCGATGCCCGGTATCGGTGGCCTGGAGACCTGCCTCCGGCTGCGGGCGCGCTCCAGCGTGCCGATCATCATCCTCTCGGTGCAGGAGCGCGAAGGCGATAAAATCGCCGCGCTCGACGCTGGCGCCGACGACTATCTCACCAAGCCGTTCGGGCTAGGCGAATTGCTGGCCCGTATCCGCGCCGCACTGCGCCGGGCCAACGCGCCCGGCGCGCTCGAACCCACGTTCATAGCCGGGCCTCTGCGCGTTGATTTCGACCGGCGCGCGGTGACGCTCAACGATGCGGTGGTGCATCTCACGCCGACCGAGTTTGCCATTCTGAAATATCTCGCCACCCACGCTGATCGGGTGGTGACGCACGGCGTGCTGTTGCGGGCGATCTGGGGCGAACGTTATGGCGCCGAGCCGCACTATTTGCACGTCTATGTCAATCAGTTGCGGCGCAAGATCGAGCCGGACCCCGCCGCGCCGCGCTTCATCATGACCGAACCGGGCGTTGGCTATCGCCTGCAACGGTTAGCGCCAGGCGACGATGTGTAGCAGGAAATTGCAGTCACTGTCCCAATCTTGAGCAGATATTGAGCCGCCCACGCACGATCCTGAGCCGTCTCTGACCCACAGGACGCCCGATGCTGCCCATACTAGTTGCCGGGGCCGCCGATGGTGGCCGGGTGATGCGTAGATAGGTGTGGCATCGTGATGAGCAAGAGCGGGCGGCCTGTGGGCCGTGATACACAGTGGTTGAACAGTCTCGTGCAACAGGTTGACGTGGTGTGCCAGCTGGTAGCACGCCCCGGCGGCGTTGTATGTGCTACCGATGTGACGTTCCCGTCGGTGACGGTCCCGGACCGCGCGAGCTGGCTCGCGTTGCAGGCGTCGGTAGCCGAGCTGGCGCAACGTCACAATTTGCTGCTTACGGTGCAGTGCGTGGCCGATGACATCCTCGTCACGATCGGTGCCCCGCAACAGTCAGTGACGCTGCCCCAACCTGACGACGAGCAGCCCAGTGGCTTGCGGCGCTTCTTCAGGTCGGTGAAACGCCATGACCGACAGAATTGATTTGCCAGCAGATAAGATAACCATCCCCACCGACGAACAACCGCATCGCGTGCTAGATAGCGGCGCCGAGCGCCAGGCGCCGGTTGGCTATGTCGCTGGTAGCGGTATTGCGAGCGGCGCGGCAACCCTGGCGCCGGGCGCTCGGCAGCCGGCAGCCGGCACGGGGGGCGAGCGCGCGGAGACGCTGCTGCGCGGCCAGCACCCCGGCGATCGCTATGTGCGCGTCGTGCGCCACGAGCCGCATACCTTGACCTATCCGCGCGCCGTCGCCATCACAGCCAAAGAGCCCAAGCCACCCAAGACGGCGGCGGGGTGGGCCTACCGGCGGATCAAACGAACGCTCATCGGCCAGCCAATCGCGACCGCGCAGTCTATTCACGAACGGCTGACGAAGATCAAGGCGCTGGCCGTGCTCTCCTCTGACGCCCTGTCATCTGTCGCTTACGCCACGGAAGAGACCCTGCTGGTGCTCGTGCTGGCCGGCGCAGGCGCGCTCAAACTTGACCTCGGTATCGGCGTCGCGATTACCCTGCTCCTGGCGATCGTGGCAATTTCATACCGGCAGACGATCTTTGCCTACCCCAACGGTGGCGGTTCCTATATCGTCGCGTCGGATAACCTGGGCATGCTGCCGGGACTGACGGCCGCCGCAGCGCTGCTGATTGACTATGTGCTGACGGTTGCCGTTTCGATTTCCGCCGGTGTGCTGGCGTTGACGTCTACCGCCCCACGACTTATCCCGTACACGGTGCCACTCTGCCTGTTGTTCATGTTCCTGCTGACGGTGGGCAACCTGCGTGGTATTCGTGAGTCGGCCTCGATCTTCGCCGCACCGACGTATCTCTTTATCGGCGCCATGCTCACGATGCTCGCGGTTGGCTTCGTGCGGGCGTTCGTGTTCAGCGATCTGGCGGCTACTGGCACACCACGCCCCTTCGAGCCGGCGCGCTTCGGTATCCCACAACACCTCAGTCTCTTTCTCGTCCTGCAAGCGTTCTCGTCCGGCTGCTCCGCGATGACTGGCACCGAAGCGATCTCCAATGGTGTCCCAGCGTTCAAGAAGCCGGAGTCGCGGAATGCCGCGAATACATTAGTCTGGATGGCCGCCCTGCTGGGCACGATGTTCCTGGGTACGACTATCCTGGCGCACCAATACGGCATTGTCCCCGATCCCAGCGGCAATCCCTCGCTCCTCTCCCAGCTGACCGAGCAAGTTGTTGGCCGGGGCTGGTTCCATCCCTTCTACTACGTTGTGCAGTATGCGACGCTGGCCGTGCTGGTGCTGGCCGCGAATACCAGTTACGCCGACTTCCCGCGTCTCGCCTCGATCCTGGCCCGTGACCGCTTTGTGCCGCGCCAGTTTGCCTTCCGGGGCGACCGTCTAGCCTTTACCGTCGGCATCGTCGTCTTGTCGCTACTCGCAGCGATCTTGATCGTCATGTTTGGCGGCGATACGTCCGCGCTGATTCCGCTCTACGCCGTCGGGGTCTTCGTGTCGTTCACCCTGTCACAAAGTGGGATGGTCGTGCATTGGTGGCGTAAGCGGGGGACCGGCTGGGCCGGGAAAGCAGTGATCAATGGCGTGGGCGCGGTCGCGACCGGCATCGTCGCCCTGATTGCCGGCGGAACAAAGTTGATCAGCGGCGAGCCGCTCTTTCAACTTGGCGGACACCATGTCCACGCTGGAGCATGGATGGTGATTGTCCTGATTCCGCTACTGATTCTGGGTTTTCTGCGGATTCACCGTCATTACGACGTGGCGGCGCGCGAACAGGCGCTAGGGGAAGAACACCTGGCTGCCCCCGAAGAGATGACACATACGATTGTTGTGCCAATTGCCACGCTTAACCGGGTCGCGCTACAGACACTCGCCTATGCCCGGTCGCTCACGAGCGATGTGACGGCGGTGCATGTAGCAGAAGACCCGGACGAAATCACGCGAGTACGTGAGCAGTGGCGGCAGCAAACAACGACCACGCCGTTTCTGAACGATGTGCAGTTTGTATTGATCGAGTCGCCGTATCGCGCGTTGACCGCGCCGCTGCTGGCCTATCTGGATGACCTGGATCGCGACCGCCAGCGCAGCATGTTGACGGTTGTTCTGCCGGAGTATGTGCCGGCGCACTGGTGGGAACACCTGCTCCACGGCCAGACGGCGCTGCGCCTGAAGGCCGCGCTTCTCTTCCGCCCCGGTACTGTCGTCATCTCGGTGCCGCATCACCTGCACATGGCGAGCGAGACAGTGGTGGCGAGCACGCCTGGCGCGACCGCTACGTGATCACCATCCGCCGGTAACGCGCCTGGGCGCCGAGGTATAGGCCATAGGCAACCAATCCGACCGCGACCAGGCCCAGCAGCCAGGGGCCGTATGGCTGCTGGGCGAGCGTCGCGAGCGCGCCGTCCAGGCCGCGCGCCTCACCGGGGTTGGCGCGGACTGCGGCGTAGCCAAGAAAGAGGCCGATGATCCAGAAAACGACGCCCTGCGCGGCGTAGCCGGCACGCCCGAGCCACGTCATCCAGCGCTGCTCGGTTGCGCTCATTGACGATAGTGCCAGTTCATTCCTGAATAGAGCCGTATAACTCTGGTAGAACTGGAAACACCCAACGCCGATGACGATCAGCCCGGCGAGCGCGACCAGCCACTGGCCGAAGGGCTTGCTGAGGAGTGTCGCGGTCCAACCCTGCGTGGCGGCGCTGCTCGACGTGCCGGCAGTGCCTGTCCGCAAGAGGCGGAGCGCGCTGAGCGCGAGACCGAGATGCACGACGCCGATGCCGGCGAATGCCAGCCGTTGACCGATGCCTTTGGCCTGGGCACCCTTGTTGTCCGTATCGAGCGCCGCCTGGAGGAAGCGCCAGCAGGCGAAGCCGAGAATACCCACGGCGATGGCGATCAGCAGCACCCGGCCGAACGGTGCCTGGACGATTTGCACTAAGGCTCCTCTGTTATCGGTCGTCTCGCCACCACGCCCGAGCGCGACCTGGATTGCCAGCACGCCAATGAGCGCGTATACCACGCCCTCAGCCGCGTACCCGAAGCGCCCAAAACCAACGAGCCAGGGCTGTGCCTGGCGAGCCGAACGATGCGCGGTCTGCCGTGCTTGCCGGGCAGCGCGTTTACTTTCCTGCACCCTTCCTCCTCCACCCGGCGCGTTTGCTCCGGCGTGCTCTCGCCAGCATATGCAAGAACAGCGCCATCCCCACCGCCACGCGTATTCTTTCTCATGGGGGACACTCTCGGTTGCAAAGCGTAGATAGTGGTAGCATTATGCTGGTTGGCGTGTTTGGGCACGCCAGCAGCATGTTTACCACCGGGCGTTCACGACCCGGTTCGTTCGCGTGCTGGATGCGGACGGAGGCGAAAGTATGGGCGCTGACGATCCACAGCGTAACGTTCACCGCAAAGTCATCCGGTTGAACAACGCGGAATCTGGGTCAAACGAGGCTGACAAGCGCCCGGCCGCTGTCGGGTATGTGGCTGGCAATGAGCCGGCCACGTCGGATAACGCGGACGCATCGTCCCGGCAGACCGGCCTGGAGTGGCGCGACGAGCGGTTGCGCGGCAGCCATCCGGGCGACCGCTACGTGCGCGTGGCTCGCCATGTGCCGACCGAGCAGACTCAGCCGCGCGCCATAGCGATCACGGCGCGTGACCCTGGTCCGCCGAAGACCGCGCTGGGCCGGGTCTACCGCAGTATTAAGCGGGCGCTGATCGGCCGCCCGCTGGCGTCGTCGCAGGCTATCCACGAGCGGTTGACGAAAGTCAAGGCACTGGCGGTGCTCTCGTCCGACGCGCTCTCGTCCGTCGCCTATGCCACGGAAGAGACGCTGCTCGTACTTGTGCTGGCCGGCAGCGTCGCCTTGAACTACAGCATTCCCATTGGTGTTGCGATTACCGCGCTGCTGGCGATCGTCGCCTTTTCATACCGGCAGACGATCTTTGCGTACCCGCACGGTGGCGGTTCGTACATCGTCGCGTCAGATAATCTGGGCACGGTCCCCGGCCTGATCGCTGGCGCGGCGCTGATGATTGACTATGTGCTGACGGTCGCAGTGTCAATCTCTTCCGGCGTCGCCGCTCTCACATCGGCGGTGCCCCGGCTGGCGGGTGATACGGTCGCGCTCTGTATTCTCTTCATTGTGCTCATTACCATTGGCAATCTGCGTGGCATTCGCGAGGCCGGCTCGATCTTCGCCGCGCCAACCTATCTCTTTATCGGCTCGCTCCTGATTCTCATTGCCGCCGGCCTGGTGCGTGCGTTCGTCTTTCGTGATGTAGCGGCCACGGGCGCGCCGCGGGAGCCGGTGCATGGCATCGAAGGCATCACGATTCTGCTCATCCTCCGCGCGTTCTCGTCCGGTTGTTCGGCGATGACCGGCGTCGAGGCGATCTCGGACGGTGTGCCGGCCTTCCAGAAGCCCGAGTCGCGTAACGCCTCCACGACGCTCGTCTGGATGGCGAGTCTGCTCGGCACGATGTTCATGGGCATCACGATTCTCGCGCACGTCTATGGCCTGGTGCCGCGCGGCAATGAGACGATTCTCTCGCAGCTGGCGCACCAGATTGTCGGGAACGGCGTCTTCGGCTGGTATTACTATCTCTTCCAGGTCGCGACACTGCTCGTCCTGGTGCTGGCCGCCAATACGGCCTTCTCCGACTTCCCGCGCCTCGGCTCCTTCCTGGCGCGCGATGGTTTTCTGCCAAAACTCTTTCTCTTTCGCGGCGACCGGCTGGCGTTTACCACTGGCATTACCACGCTGGCTGTGCTGGCCGGCATTCTCGTTATCATCTTCGGCGGCAACACAACCGCGCTGATTCCGCTCTATGCGGTCGGTGTTTTCGTCTCCTTCACGCTCTCGCAAAGTGGCATGGTGATGCGCTGGTGGCGGCAGCGAGGAGCTGGCTGGGCAACGAAAGCGGCAGTCAACGCGACCGGCGCGACCGCAACCGGCATTGTCGCGCTGGTCGTTGGCGGCACGAAGCTCTACAGCGGCGAGGCGCTTTTCCGCATTGGCAACCATAATGTCCACGCCGGTTCATGGATTGTCATTATCCTGATCCCGCTGCTGATTATGATGTTCCTGGCGATCCATCGTCATTACGAGACGACGGCCATCGAGCAAGACCTGGCAACCGAGACGCCACTGGACCCAGAGGAAATCCGGCACACGCTTGTGGTGCCCTTCGCCAAGCTCAACCGGGTGGCACTGCAAACACTCGCCTACGCGCGCTCGATCTCGCCGAACGTCACCGCCGTGCATATTTCCGACGACCCCGAAGAGATTGCACAATTGCGCGACGCTTGGCGGCAGCAAACAACGACGACGCCATTTCTCCGCACGATGAAGCTGGTGATGATCGAGTCGCCCTACCGCGGGCTGACCGCGCCGTTGCTCTCCTACATTGACGAGCTCGACCACCACGATCCCAATGAGACGCTGACGGTCATTCTGCCGGAGTATGTGCCGGCGCACTGGTGGGAACACCTGCTCCACGGCCAGACGGCGCTGCGCCTGAAGGCCGCCCTTCTCTTCCGCCCCGGCACCGTCGTCACCAACGTGCCCTACCACCTGCGGCGTGAGGGCGCCGCCGGCGTAGTGGATGGCGCGGTGAAACAAGGACACTGACGAATGCGGACTAGGGACGGGAACCGCCAAGACGCCAAGGAGACGCCAAGGTCGCCAAGAGGATTCTTTTTTCTCTTGATCTTGGCGTGCTTGGCGTCTCTTGGCGTCTTGGCGGTTCAATCGTTCTTATTCCGCAATCCACAATCTACAATCCACAATTCCACCGGTGCTCCATGCGTGTTCTGATCACTGGCGGGCGGGGGCAGCTGGGGCGGGCGCTGGCGGCGGTCTATACCGCTGGGGGTGCGACCGCCGGCGCGTTCGGCCATGCTGAACTCGATGTGACCAACTGGCCACAGGCGCAGTCGGTGGTGGCTGAGTTCGCGCCCGACCTGATTGTCCACACCGGCGCGGCGACCGACGTGGACGGGTGCGAAGCGCGGCCCGAGGCAACCTTTCGTGTCAACGCGCTCGGTGCGCGACACCTGGCGGCGCTCGCGGACGAGCGTGCCGTGCCGATCGTCTACGTCAGCACGAATTACGTCTTCGACGGCCGCAAGCCGCCCGGCGAGGCGTATCACGAATGGGACCGTCCCGCGCCACTGAGCGTCTACGGCCTCTCGAAACTCGCTGGCGAGAAGGAGACGCGCGTGCAAGCGCGGCGGCATTACATCGTCCGCACGGCGCAGGTCTACGCGGCTGAGGGCCGCAAGTTCTTACAGGTCATGCTCGGCTTCGCGGACGCCGGCCGCGCGACCGTCAGCGCGGTCGCGGACCAGTGGGGCCAGCCGACGTATGCCGCCGACCTCGCGGCCGGTATCGCCGCCCTCGCTCGGACCGGCGCCTGGGGCACATACCACCTGACCAACAGTGGCGCGGGTACCTGGCGCGATTGGGCGGAGGAAACCTTCCGCCTGGCCGGGCTGGCGGTGACAGTCGAGCCGGTGCCGGGCGCGACCTTCAAGCGCGCGGCGACCCCACCGGCCAACGGTGTGCTGGCGAACTGGGCCGCCGCCGCGCTCGGCGTGACGCTGCCGGATTGGCGCGACGGGCTGCGCCGCTGCCTGGCCGAGATGGGCCGGTTGAAGGCGGAATGACCGATCAGACAGAAACCAACGCTCAACCAGCGGCCCGACCGCGCGTTGACGTGATCATCCCAACCTACAATGGCGCGGCGCTGCTGGCCGCCTGTCTCGACGCGCTACGGGCGCAAACCTATCGCGACTTCGCGGTGCTTGTGGTTGACGATGGTTCGACCGATGACACGGCCACACTCCTGGCCGCGCACTACCCCGAAGTGCGCGTGTTGCGGCGCGAACGGAGCGGCGGCCTGGCCGTCACCTGCAACGCTGGCATCGCCGCGACCACGGGCGAGCTGGTCTGCCTGCTCAATAATGATACTGAGCCGGAGCCTGGCTGGCTGGTCGCGCTCGTCGCTGCGCTCGACACCACGCCCTGGGCGGCCTCCGCCGCCTCCAAACTGCTGCTCTTCGACCGGCGCGATACTCTCCATTCGGCCGGTGACGGCTTCACCATCACCGGGCTGCCGGTCAATCGCGGCGTGTGGCGACGCGACCGTGGACAGTATGACGCAGAACAGGAGGTCTTTGGCCCGTGCGCGGGCGCGGCGCTCTACCGCCGCGCGGCGCTGGCGCGTGTCTCAACAGACCGTGAGCGTCCCTTAGACGAAGACCTCTTCATGTATTGCGAAGATGTAGACCTCAACTGGCGGCTGCAACTGGCTGGTGAGCGCGGCGTCTTCGCGCCCGCCGCGCGGGTCTACCACCACCTGAGCGCGACCGGCGGCGGATCGCTCGCCTCATACTACGTCGCGCGCAATCTCCTGCTAGTGCTGGCAAAAGACGTGCCCGGCACACTGCTGCGGCGCTACTGGCCGCGCGTCGTTGCTACGCAGGCCGGCCGGGCCTGGCGGGCGGCGCGCGCCTGGCGTGGCGCGGCAGCACGCGCGACACTGCGCGGAATGCTGGCCGCGCTGCCGCTGCTACCGCTCTTCTGGCGCAAGCGTCGCGCCCAGGCAGCGCGCGTCGTGCACACCCTCGACCAGACGCGGCTTGATACGCTGCTCATCAGGCCAACCGGGCAGCGCTAGCGCCGGCTCATGCAACGCCCTCTCCGTCACCTGTGTTTCAGTGGATAGCCGGCAGGTGCGCTGCCGGCACGCCAGAAACGGAGATGACGGCGATGGTGGCGGCAATCGTAGTTATTAGTCTGTTGCTTCTGCTCGATCTGGCGGCCTGGCGCTGGGGTGTGGATAGCCGCGATGGTTTCTTCAGCCCAGAATGGGATCGCCGCCGCGCGTGGTTCGCTCCCAGGCGCCGGTCATGAATATGACTGTGACGATGTAGGGCGGCCCGCGCCGCGCAAACGTAGGCCCTGCCAGTACGTCCCTTATCGCGCGCGGCGCGGTCGCTGCACGGCGTCCAGTGCTTGCCGGGCATGGTGGATGGCCTCGGGTAATGACAGCGCGCGACCGCGTGCGACCGCGCGGTCAACGACGTCCGTATCCAGCGCGGCGTACACGAGGGCCACCGTCCGCGCTTCCACTGCGCCATCTTCGTCCACTGGCGCGGTCACGCCATGGACCGCGCGTATTCCCTCCACCGCACCCCAGAGCAGCGCCGCCTGCTCCG
>DASUBC010000484.1:0-12184 GCA_035763465.1 Thermomicrobiales bacterium | reverse complement strand
AGCGTCTCGATCGAGCCGGCCGCCGCCGAGGCGAGCAGCGGCACATAGACGAAGTGGTTGTCGCGATTGACCAGCGTTATGGTTACCGTCTGATCGCGTCGGAACTGCCGGGCCAGGCCCTGCGCGGTGGCGACGCCGCCGAAGCCACCGCCCAGGATCAGAATGCGAGTTGGTTGGCTCGTTGTGGCACTCATCACTCCTCCCGGCCGCCCTCACCCCCTGGCGCCCTCTCCCGCCCTGCGGGCGAGGGGGAACGCGCTATGACTAGAGTACTATTCCCCCTCTCCCGTCTTGCAGGCGAGGGGGCCAGGGGGTGAGGGTCGTTCGTCTGCCTGAGTAACGCACAGTGTCCACCGACTGTTTCCAGCGGCGCGGCAGATGCGCTACACTGCGCTGGCAGCACTGGAGCATGGCACGATCCGCTCGCATAAGGAGGTCGCCACGATGGCCGCACCGATTCGTACGGCGAGTATTGACGAGGCCCGCGCCCACCGCCTGGCCGGCTCGGCCGCCCTACACGCCCGCGCCCGCGACGTCGTTCCCGACGGCGTGACGCACGACGGCCGCTACATGGAGCCGTTCCCGCTCTACTGCACGCACGGCAGCGGGCCGCGCAAGTGGGATGTTGACGGCAACGAATATGTTGACTACTTTGGCGGCCACGGGGCGCTGTTGCTGGGCCACAGCCACCCGGCCATCGTCGAGGCCATCACTCGCCAGGCCGCGCTCGGCACGCACCTGGGCGCCTGCCACGAAGCGGAGGTGCGCTGGGGCGAACTGGTGCAGGAACTGGTACCGTCGGCGCGCGGCGGCCTGGTGAAGTTCACCTCGTCCGGCACCGAGGCGACCATGCTGGCGATGCGCCTGGCGCGCGCCCATACCGGCAAAGATGTCATCTGCAAGATGCAGGGGCACTTCCACGGCTGGCACGACTACGCCACCCTGGCGATGCAGCCGCCGTATGACGAGCCGATCGCCGCCGGCGTGCCGCGCGGCGTGCGCGACAGCATGGTCAGCGTACCGGCGCGGGACATTGAGGCGCTGCGCGCCCTGCTGGACCAGCGCGACGACATTGCGGGCGTCATCATGGTCGCCGACGGCGCGGGCAAACCCTACCTGCAAGCGGTGCGCGACCTGACCACTGAGCGCGGCATCGTCTTCATCCTCGACGAAGTCGTCACCGGCTTTCGCTACGCCCCCGGCGGCGCGCAGGAGTATTACGGCGTCACGCCGGACCTGACGACGCTAGCGAAGATTCTGGCCGGCGGATTGCCGGGCGGCGCGATCGCCGGTCGGGCCGATATCATGGCGCGCTTCCTCCAGCGGGACGACCCTGAGTGGACCCGCCACCAGCGCGTGCCGCATCCCGGCACCTACAATTCCAATCCGCTCTCCGCCGCCGCCGGGGTCGCCTGCCTGGAGATTGTGCGCGACCCGGCCGTGCAGCGTCGGGCCATCGCGACGGCCGACCAGTTGCGCGAGGGTTTCCGCGCGGCGCTGGCGCGGCGCGGCGTCAGCGGCCAGGTGGGCGGGGAAGTGTCGCTGGCGCCGGTCAGTTTCAACGAGCCGAAGATACCCCAGCGCAAACTCATCCACCGCTTCCGCGCGGCCATGCAACTCGGCGGCGTGGACTCGTCCGGCTTCAACTTCATCGTCTCGGCCACTCACGGCCCGGCCGAAGTCGAGCAAACGGTCGCCGCGCTCGACGATGCGCTCGGCATGTTGCAGGCGGAGGGGACGTTGTAGCGCACCCACTGACGCTCCTTGCGGCCTCGCCACTCTTCTGGTGGCGAGGCTGCGTGCATTCCCGGCCTAGACCCGCCACACCGATTCTCCATCGCCACCGCACGAGAGAGACAGCGTTCACTGAGTATTCACCCCCCGCATCCTGCCCGGCAATCCGCCACTACTACACTGCGTACTGGGCCGGGACTCGCGCCGATGCGGTCACTGGCCAGGCCGCGCCAGTGGCGGCGTGGCACTGCCGGAAGGGGGGAGAACCATGAGGTCTCACCTGCCCCATCACCGCCTGCACTGCTTCAGTCTCGTCCTGACGCTCATCCTGCTTGCGCTCGCTCCGCTGCTCACCGGCGCGGCGCCAGCCACGACCGGCGCCTGGACACAGACTGACAACCTGGCAACCGCGCGGGAAGGCGCAACGGCCACGCTCCTGGCTGATGGCACAGTGCTCATCGTCGGGGGTATGGCCAATGGCCAATCATTGACCTCCGTGGAACGCTACGACCCGGCAAGTGGCACCTGGCGTGCCACAGCCAGCCTGACCACCGCGCGCAGCGAGCCCACCGCCACGCTGCTTGCCGATGGCACCGTTCTCGTGACCGGGGGCGTGAAGCGGACGATGTCGCCGGGTAGCGAATCTCCCTTTCCCGACGTCACAATCCTCGCCACCGCCGAGCGCTACGACCCACACTCCAATACCTGGCGGCCAGCCGGCCAGATGAGTGCCGAACGCTACGGTCACACCGCGACGCTGCTGGATGATGGGACCGTGCTCGTCGCCGGCTGCAATGGTTTCTCGCTGGACGGCAATACCGCCGAAATCTACGATCCGGCCACCGACACCTGGCGCACCCCGATGACGATGGTCTACTGGCATGGTGGTCATACGGCGACCCGCCTGGCCGATGGCCGGGTGCTCGTCGCGGGCGCGGATGGCGTTGATGGGCCGCCATTGCGGGACGCCGAGATCTATGACCCGGCAACCGGCGCCTGGCGCGCGACCGGACGAATGGTTGTCGGCCGCGTTCATCAGACCGCGACACTGCTGCCCGGCGGCACGGTGCTCGTCGCCGGCGGCAGTAACGGCTATAACTATTTTGCGTCGGCGGAGCTTTATGACCCAACAACCGGCGCCTGGCGCGCGACCGGCAGCATGCACGATGAGCGTGCCGATCACGCCGCTGCGCTGCTGCCGGACGGCGGCGTGCTGGTGAGCGGCGGTAATCACGGCGAAATGCCGGGCCTGGCCGAGCGCTACGACCCGCAGACTGGTACCTGGTCGCAGGCGGCCAATATGCATAGCGACCGCCTGGGGCACACAGCCACCTCCTTGCGCGACGGAACCGTGCTCGTGTCCGGTGGCAGCGATGGCACGCAACCGCTGGCGAGTACTGAGCGCTATGACAACCGATTGCCCGCGCCACCCACGGACCAGCCGGCATCGCAGGGCGCCTGGCAGCCGGCCGGCAGCATGAATATCGCCCGGTCGGGACACACCGCTACGCTGCTCCAAGATGGTCGCGTCCTGGTCGTCGGCGGCAGTGATGGCGAAATCGAACCGCCTGACCGCGACCCGCATACCAGCGCGGAACTCTATGATCCGACCACCGGCGCCTGGCAGCCGGCCGGGAAGTTTGCCGCTCTCCGCTATGGGCATACGGCGACCTTGCTCCAGGACGGCACCGTGCTCGCGGTCGGCGGCTTCGGCAACGTCGCGAGGCTGACCGACTGTTACGATCCGAAGACGAATACCTGGACACCGACCAGCCAGTTGAGCACCGGCCGTCATTTCCACACCGCGACCCTGCTGTCTGACGGGACCGTGCTGGTCACGGGCGGTATTGACGATAACCAGGCGCTGGCGAGCGTCGAGCGGTACGACCCGGCCACCGGCGCCTGGCGCACGGTGGCGCCGATGAGCACGCCACGCGCGCAGCATACCGCGACACTGCTGCATGATGGGACAGTGCTGGTCGTCGGCGGGGACGCCTCAGGCATGCCACTCGTGGGGAGGGGTGTCGCGAGCGCCGAACGGTACGACCCCCGAATCGATACCTGGATACCAGCCAGCTCGATGGGCGCGGCCCGGCGTGGGCACACTGCTACCCTGCTCACGGATGGCACGGTGCTAGTCGTTGACAGCAGCACAAGGTCCGCGAACTACGACCCGATAACCGAGGCAGTGCGCTACGACCCAACAACCGATACCTGGCGACGGGCGGGCAATTTCGCCACCCGGCAGTGGTACCATACGGCCACCTTGCTGCGAGATGGCACAGTTCTGGTGACCGGACACGGGCAGCCGGGTTACCTGATTTCTGCCGAGATTTATGATCCGGCAATCAATAGCTGGAGCCCAGCGCCACGCCTGCCAAACAAGTTAGAGAGCCACACCGCCACGCTGTTGAACGACGGCACAGTCCTCGTCGTTGGGGGCTTCAACTGGGGCGCGGGCCGGTATCTCAACAGCGCGCTGCGATATGTCCCAGCCGGGGCTCCCCCCGCGACAGCGCCCAGCCCACCGGCCACACCTGCGCCCACGGCGACTCCTTCGCCGGCGATGCCAACGGCAACGTCGGTGGCCGCTCCGGTAGGATCGCCGGCACCGGTCATATCCGAACCTGGTGTGCCGAACACCGGAATGGGCGGCACGAGGCAGGGGACGCCGGGCGCAGGGGCAGCAATCATGGTCGCTGCCGCACTGCTACTCGTGGTGAGCGGCCTGGGTGGCTACGCCACCGCTCGCCGGCGTGCGGGCCGCTGAAGAGGGCACGGAATAACATGACCGGCTGGCATATTGCCGGCCGGATCACACTCAATAATCTCCCGATAGACCACGCTTCGTCGCAAGCGGCGACGTCTCGTCCACTGGCGTGCCCGGTTGCGCAGGCGCCGGAGTCTCCCCGTCCACCGGACGAGGCTGGGGCGCCATTCAGGTGCTGACACCCAGGCGCGGGAGCAGCACCCGTTGGAGCACGAACCAGAGCGCCAGCACGAATAGCAGCCCCAATGGCCCTGTGATGAGATCAACCAAGGCAATCCTCCGTACTGCTCAGGATGCAGGTTCGTCTGTCTGTCCGGGCTGGGTCAGCGGCAAACCGTGCTGTGCCCAGGCGATAATGCCGCCGGTGACGTTGCGCGCCTGGGTGTAACCCTGGCTGCGGAGGAACTGTGTCGCCCGGTCACTCCGGACGCCGCTGCGGCAGAAGAGCAGAAGTTCCTGGTCACGCGGCAGCTCGTCGAGGCGCGCGGCCAGCTCACCGAGGGGGATATGTCGTGCGTCAGCCACATGGCCCGCCTGCCACTCGTCCGGCTCGCGCACGTCAACCATGACCGCTTCCCGCGCGGCGACCTTGCGCTGCGCCTCCACGACCCCGATCGTGTCGTCTGCCGCCGGGGCAGCGCCAAAGATTCGTCGCAGCATCATGCCTCCTACTCAGCCGGCAGTCGTCGGTCGGCAGTGAATTCAGGCCAGCACCGCGCCTATCCAATGGCATGGTACGCGTTCAGAGCAACTGCCGACTGCCGACTGCCGACTGCCGACTACACATGGACGGCCGACCGGCCGCTCAGGCGATCCGTCAACCAGCGCCGCTCGGCGCAGGCGCGCAGGCAGGGCTAGTACGAGCGAAGGCCGACAGGAGCCGTTCCACTTGCTCGGACCGGCAGCGGGGGCAGACAACTGCCGGCTGAATTGCGCGGTCGCCCGTCACCGTACGGACCAGGCGCTCGAAGCGCTCGCCACAGCACTGGCAGCGATACTCATAGAGCGGCATGCAGTCCCCTCCCTCTCCTATTCGGCAGCGAGTTTTGCCACCACCCGTTCGAGGCGCGCTTTCGCCTCATCAGCCACCTCCCGGAGCGCGTCATTTTCAACCACACCGAGCATCGCGGCAGGGTCCACAATCGAGACAGCGCTCCGCCCATTGTGCTCATGCACAATGACGTTGCAGGGCAGCAAAAGGCCCAGCTCGTGCTCCGCCTGGAGCCCGTGATACGCCAGCTGTGGGTTACAGGCGCCCAGGATGAGGTAACGTTCGAAGTCTACGCCGAGCTTCGCCCGCAGCGTCGCCTGCACGTCAATCTCGCTCAAGACGCCGAAGCCTTCACTTTGCAGCGCGGCCTTCGTCCGCGCAATCGCCTCGTCGAACGGCACGTCGAGCGCCGTACCGAACCCATATCCATGCGCGGTTGGTGTCGCGGTCATCAGTGTACTCTCCTCGACCAGATTATGCATCAGGCCAGCGCGGGACACATCCCGTACAGTATATCGCTCGCTACCCGGCCGGTCTGCCGGTTCGCTACTGTGTTTGATGGTCCGCGTCGCGAATTGGTTACATGACGGCCAACATACAGGGCACTCGCCCTACTGGTGCGAGTTGGTCATCGTCCCGGCGTGTGTGCTACGATCGCGGCGCCACGCTCCAGCAACGGTGGCCACCGCATTGAGCAGGTACACATGGTCGGCAAGCCCTGGGAAACGGACCTGGCGGTCTACGACGACGAAGCAGCGCTACTCGCCGGTTTGCAGCGCCGTGATCGGCTTGCATGCACCTGCCTGTTGCAGCGATATGCCCCGAGGCTCTATCGCCTGGCGCTCCGGCTCACCGGTAACTCTGACGAAGCCGAGGAAGTGCTCCAGGAGAGCTTCATCCGGGCCTGCGCTCGTGTCGCCGAGTTCGAGGCGCGCAGCAGTCTGGATACCTGGCTCTACCGGATCGTCCTCAATACCGCGCTCGCTCGATTCCGCCGTGCCCGGCCCGAGACCGTGCCGCTCGAGACCACCGCGAGCGGCGATGCGCCCGGCCCGGCCGCGACGCTGGCCGACCCTGGCCCACCGCCCGAGGGCGCCGCGCTGACCGCGGAGTTGCGCGAAACGGTCGAACAGGCGCTGCTCGGCCTGCCTGATACGCTGCGTGTCGCGTTCGTGCTGCGCGATCTCGAAGGACTGAGCACGCGCGAAGCGGCCACCGCACTGGGTATCGCCGAACCAGCGCTCAAGGTCCGCCTGCACCGCGCCCGGCTGGCACTCCGGGCAGCCCTCACACCCTATCTCCAAACCCCTGCTGCACCGACAGTAGCACCGCCTCTGGAGCCGGAGCGCGAGCGCCGCCTGCTCAACGTGTTGACCACCCTATCTACGCCAGCAACACGTTGACCGCCGATGGACGGCTGCATCTTCTGCCAGATTATTGCCCGCGAAGCGCCGGCCCCGATCCTGGCCGAAAACGAGCAGATCATCGTCTTTCTCTCGCTGGAGCGGCACCCGCTCATCGTGCCGAAGCGGCATGTGCGCGATATATACGCTCTCAGCGATGACCTCGGCGCGGCGATCATGCGCGAGGCGATCCGGCTGGCGCGTGCGGTGAAAGCGGGTCTGCGCTGCGACGGCGTCTATCTGGCCCAGGCCAATGAGCCGGCGGCCGGACAGGATGTCTTCCATTTCCACCTGCATATCTACCCATCCTGGCACGGCGACCGCTATGGCATCCATCATCTCGATGCCGCGCCAGAGGTTCAGGCGCGCATCGCGGCGGCGTTGCGACCAATCTAATCCGCAATAACCCTAGCGCCGGCCCGATCGCAGGATGCTCCAGGCCAGGTAGAGACCGAGGAGTACGGCGATAGTGAAGCCGAGGGCGAAGAAGATGCTGGACAGGCGCTCCCACCCGGCGAGGTGGTAGGTGGAGAGCAGGACGGCCAGACCATTCACGAACGCCGCCGCCAGGATACCGAGCACCAGGCGGTTCACCAAACGCTCGACCCGCCGCAAGATTGGCTCCATCTCGGTCGGGCGGACCGTCAATTGCAGGTCGCCGCGCTCCAGATTGCCGAGCAACCGGCGCAGGTGGCGCGGCAGGTCGGCGCCGAGGTCGGCGGCCTCCAATCCGGCCTGGGTGAGGCGGCGCGTCCACAGCAGCGGCGAATAGTGGCGCAGGAGTAGCCGCCGGGTATACGGCGCCAGCACGGTCGTCAACTCGAAAGTTGGAGCCAGTCGTGCGCCCAGCCCTTCCTCCATCAGCACGGTCTTGACGAGCAGCGCCAGATTTGGCGGCAGGCGCAGGTGGTAGCGCCGGATAAGCGCCAGCACCTCGGTGATCAGCGGCCCAATTTCGATGTCGCCGAGCGACCGCTCGGAATAGCGGGCGAGCAGGTCCGCCAGATCGCGGCGCAGCAGATCGCGCTCCGGCGGCAGCCGGGCGACACCGAGGTCGAGCAGCGCGTCCACGAGCGCGCCCGCGTCCTGACTACTGACGGCGAGCGCGAGCCGCGCCAGGCGGTCCCGCGTCAGGGTGTCAATGACGCCAACCATGCCGAAATCAATCAGGCCGATCCGCCCGTTCGATTCGACGAAGAAGTTGCCAGGATGTGGGTCGGCGTGAAAGAAGCCGTCGTCAACAATCATCTTGAGGACGATGTTGGCCGCGTGCGCGGCCAGTGCCTGGCGGTCAATGCCGGCGGCGTCAAGCGCGGCCAGGTCATCAATCTTGATACCGGAGATTCGTTCGAGCGTCAGCACGCGCGCCGTGGACAACTGGCGATAGACGCGCGGCACATGGACGGATGGATCGTCGCGAAAATTGGCGGCGAAACGTTCGGCATTGCCCGCCTCGCGCAGATAGTCGAGTTCGGCGCGCAAGGTCTGCCCAAACTCGTGCGCCAGCCCTTCCAGGTCGTAGCGGTCGGCGAAGGCCCAGCGCCGGCTGGCGGCGGCGGCCAGCTGCTGGATGATGCCGAGGTCGGCCTCGATCTGCTCGACCGCCCCCGGCCGCCGTACTTTAACGACGACCGCCGTGCCGTCAGGCAGCGTCGCGGTGTGAACCTGTCCGATGGAGGCAGCGGCCAGTGGTTCGTCGTCAAAGGTGGCGAACGCCTGCTCCACCGGCTGCCCGAGCTCCGCGACCAGCGCGGCGCGCACTTCGCTCACCGCCACAGCCGGGGCGCGGTCCTGTAACTTCGCCAGTTCGCGCTGGTACTCCGGCGGCAGGAGGTCTGGACGGGTCGAAAGCACCTGGCCGAGTTTGATGAAGGTCGGGCCGAGTTCTTCAAGCGCCTGGCGGAGCTGCTCCGGCGTTGTCGGCGCGTGCAGCTCTCGCCGCCGACCAACGAGCCGCCAGGGCAACCCGATGAAGCGATCGAGTTCGAGCACGGCGATCAGCCAGGCCAGGCCATGGCGCATGAGCACAGCGGCGATTTCACGATACCGCGTCGCGCGAACGTTGATGCGCCAGTGTGCCACAGCCGCCCTGCCTCTCGCCGGCCCAACCGCCTATCACCATACCGGCGCGCGGCGAGCAAGTCCTGGCGAAATTGTTGCATGGACCCTGCCACCGCACAACGAGGCGGGCAGTCGGGCAGTCGGGCAGTGGGTTCTCCTCAGCACAATGCCTGCTGCTGGCTACGGTGTTGATCCAGCGCGCTACCCGACTGCCCGCCTCGTCTTGTTACTTTTCGGGGTGGATTCCCGATATGATGTACTGACAGGTGCGGCACGCCGTGACCACCGGGAACTAGGGTGAATGGTTGGTGAGCCACTTCCGCTGCCACGTACGACGCGGGTGACGCCGGCGCTAGAGGCGGCCGGCGATGCGGTTCTCGCCGCGCGTGGTGAAGTTGACGCGTTCATCCGGCTGTACCGCGAGTATCTGCCGGCTGTCTACCACTACGCCTATGCGCGCCTGGGGAATGCCCAGGATGCGGAGGACGTGACCGCGCAGGTCTTCGAGCGAGCGTGGGGCAGCATCGGCCGTTACCGCCCGACTGGTTCGTTTCGCGGCTGGTTGTTCACCATCGCCCACCGCGCCGTCGCGGACCATTATCGCCAGTTTCGCCAGGCATCGCACCAGGCGTTCTCGGTTGACACGCTGGCGGATACCCTGCGCGATCCCGCCGCCGGACCGGAGGAGCAAGGACTTATCGCGGCGGAAATCCAGCGGCTGCTGGCGATTGTCGCCGCGCTACGGCCAGCGCAGCAACAGGTGATCGCGCTGCGCTTTCTGGCCGACCTGCCGTACGACGAGATCGCTCGCATCGTCGGCAAGCGCGAAGCTACGGTAAAGATGATCGCCTATCGCGCACTGGCGGAAATTGGACGGAGGCACGACGATGCCTGATGCTGAGCCAGCACTGCCTGAGTTGGACGCCGCGCTAACGGCCCTGGAGCACTCGGCCGTTGGACAGGCGCTCCGGTCGGCCGGCGCGGCGCTCACCCCGGCGCCCGCGTTCGCGCAGCGCCTGGAGACGCAACTGCGCGCGCACGCGCAGGGTGAGCCGGCGCCACGGCGCGGCGCCTGGGCTGGCCTCTTGGCTTCGCGGTCGCGCCGGTTCGTCGCCGCGATAGTTGCGCTGCTGCTGCTCAGCGGCTGCGGCGCGCTGGCGCTCGCCGCCAGCGGCCAGCGCGCCGCCGGCTTGCCGGCGCCCTGGCCGAATACCGGCGCGACACTCAACGGTAGCAGCCTTCTACTCGTCGTCATTGCCGCGCTCGGCGTTTGCGGCGGCGCGGTGTACTGGTGGTTGCGCCAGCGCGGAAGTTCCGCGCGGGCCGGCCTGGAAGGAGTATGTATGCAGAATTTGAAGCACTTTCTCTGGCGGACCCGCAGCGTCTCGCTCACGGCGGTCGTCGTGTTGACGCTTACTGCGGTTTTCTGGACGCTGGGCGCGGGCGCCTCGCCCTTCCACGACAATAACAATCAACTCCCGGTAATTACTCTCCAGACTGATACTACGACTACAGGTACCACGACCACGGGCACGACCACGACCGGCACGACAACTACAGCCACCACAACTACGGGCACCACGACCACCAGCACAACGACAACCGGCACGACCACAACGGCAACGACAACGACCGGGACAACGACCACCGGGACGACAACCACGAGTGCGACCACGACTGGGCCAGGCGCGTTGCCCGCGCAGAGTAACGCCTGCGACCAGAAGCATCCTGACCAGGGGAACGACACGCAGGGCGGTCAGCCGGGCACGCCAGGGCACAATAACCCGCGCTGCTTCACGACAACGACCGGCACGACGACCGCCGGCTCCACCGGCACGACTACGACGACGACGACCGAGAGCAGCGAACCGGAGCACGACAACGCTTGCGGCGATAAGCACCCTAACCAGGGCGACAACGGCAACGGGCACAACAACCCGCATTGCGCCAGCGCGACCAGCACCACGAGCGTGAGCACGTCGGCGACGACCGGCGACCAGGACCAGGGCGACAACGGCCAGGGTGACCAGGACAACGGCAACGGCAAGGACAACGGCGACCATGGCAATGGGAACGGCCATGGTAACGGCGGCAGCGATAACCCCGCCCCGGCCAAGCCAGTACCGCCGAGCAACGGCAACGGCAATGGGAACGGTGGGAATGGCGGGAATAACGGTGGTTCCCACGGCGGCAACGGTGGCAATAACGGCAACGGTGGCGGCAAGCATAAGTAGGCAGGCTGCCAGGCCGTAACCGCTAACAACATCAATCGCCCGGCCAGGACGCCGTTCGTGCGGCGAGTTGGCCGGGCGATTCGTTCTCGATGTGGCTGGCGTCAGCCTGCGGCAGTCAGCTCATATCGCGTTGGGCCGTCCACCACCGCGATGGCCGCGATGCGACCGTCACGGACGAGTTTCCGCAGGTGGGCGTCTACCGTCTGGGCGGCAACGGGGTAGAGGCGGCGATCCACACCGGCGTAGACTTCGGGAACAATCTCCTGAATTGTGTCGAAACCGGCGGCGAGGGCGGCGACGATCTGCCGCTCGCGCTCCTCGCGGTGCGCGATGTACTCGGTGATCTTCGCGCGCGGGTCGTCAATCGCCGGGCCGTGACCGGGCAAGATGCGGCGCAGGTCGAGCGGCAGCAGCGACGCGAGCGACTGCAAATACTCGTCCAGTTCGCCATCGCGCCCGATCACCACCGTGCCTTCACCAACGATCAGGTCGCCGGAGAAGAGCACCCGCTCTTCTTCGAGCAAGAAGCAGAGGTGGTCGGCAGCATGGCCAGGCGTATGCAGAGCGCGCAACGGGTGGCCATCAATCGTCAGCCGCTGGTCATGCCGCAAGGCGAGGTCAACGCCCAGAATTGGCGCGAAGGCGGCGATCGGCACGCGCACGCGCTGCTGGAGCACGAAGGCGCCCGGCAGGTGATCGAGATGGGAATGGGTGACCAGAATGACCACCAGCTGGCCGCCAAGCATGGTGATCGCCTCAAGAATGGCGGAGATGTGCCGGTCGTCGTCCGGGCCGGGGTCAATCACCGCGACATCGTGGGTGCCGAGCAGGTAGGTATTCGTGCCCTGTCCGGTCATCAGCGACGGATTCGGCGCGGTCAGGCGCGTGACGTAAGGCAACTCGTTCACCAACATGCGGCGACATCCTCCGGCAGGCGCACTTCCCGCTTCTGCTGGTCCATTGTCGGCATGACGGCCGGCACCGCTTTCGT
>DASUBC010000483.1:0-3726 GCA_035763465.1 Thermomicrobiales bacterium | reverse complement strand
ACCATTCGGGGCATCCCCGTCGGCTATCATCAGACCAGCGGCTTCGGGCTGGACCTGCACGGCACCGCCGGTTCGCTGCTGGTGGAACATGGTGGCCTGCGCGGCGCTGCGGCCGGCGACGACGACCTCGCCGACCTGCCGCTGCCCGGCGACGCGCCCCAGGACCGCGTCGTGATCGCGCGTACTTTCATAGACGCCGTGCGCGCCGGCGGCCCATCCCCCGCGCCCAACTTCGATGACGGTGTCGCCGTGCAGGCGCTCCTCGCCGCCGCCGAGACCGCCGCCCGAACGGGGGAGTGGGTAGACGTCGAATTGGGGTCGAAGGTCTGAAGGTCGAAGGTCGAAGGTCTCTCTGGTCAACGCTGCGGTTGGTCTACGAACCTAGTCAGTAGGAAGCCACTGCCTCTTCATGAGCGACCTTCGACCTTCGACCTTCAGACCTTCGACCAAAACGAGAGGGATAGCATGAAGATCACCACGCTCGAACTCTTTAAGGTGCCACCGCGCTGGCTCTTTCTCAAAATCTCCACCGATGAGGGCATCGCGGGATGGGGCGAGCCGGTGGTGGAGGGGCGCGCGGCGACGGTGCGGACGGCGGTCGAGGAACTGGCGGCGTATCTGGTCGGCCAGAACCCCTTTCGCATCGAGGACCATTTCCAGGTGCTCTACCGCAGCGGCTTCTATCGCGGCGGCCCGGTGCTGACCAGCGCCGTCTCAGGCATCGAGCAGGCGCTATGGGACATCAAAGGCCGGGCGCTCGGTGTGCCGGTCTACGAACTTTTGGGCGGCGCGGCGCGCGACCGGATGCGTATCTACAACTGGGTCGGCGGCGACCGGCCGCACGACGTCGGTGCGGCGGTGCGCGAGGTCAAGGCGACCGGCATGACCGCCGTCAAGATGAACGCGACCGAGGAACTGCACTACATAGACTCCTTCACCAAAGTCGAAGCGGCGGTCGCGCGGCTGGCGGCGGCGCGCGAGGCGGGCGGGCCTGACTTCGGCATCGGCGTGGACTTCCACGGCCGGGTTCACAAGAGCATGGCGAAAGTGCTGGCGCACGAGCTGGAGCCGTACCACCCGATGTTCATCGAAGAGCCGGTGCTGCCGGAGAACAACGAGGCGTTGCGCGAAATCGCGCGGCACACGACCATCCCGATCGCCACGGGCGAGCGCATGTTCACCCGCTGGGACTTCAAGCAACTGCTATCCGACGGCTACGCCGACATCATCCAGCCCGATCTCTCCCACGCGGGCGGCATTCTGGAAGTCCGCAAGATCGCCGCGATGGCCGAAGCCTACGACATGGCCGTCGCGCCGCACTGCCCGCTCGGCCCGATCGCGCTGGCGGCGTCGTTGCAACTCGACGCCTGCACGCCGAATGCCTTCATTCAAGAGCAGAGCCTCGGCATACACTACAACGTCGGCAACGACCTGCTCGATTATCTCAAAGACCCGCAGGTCTTCGCGCACCAGGACGGCTTCATCCCGCTGCTGACCGGCCCCGGCCTCGGCATCGAAGTGGACGAGGACAAGGTGCGCACCCTGGCGCAAACCGGCCACGACTGGAAAGGCCCCGCCTGGCGCAACGCCGACGGCACGGTGGCGGAATGGTGACGCGGGGTCGCAGGTCGGCAGGTCGGCAGGTCGCAAGTCGCTCGTGGCCAAGCAGTGCCAATCAGCAAGCGCCGTGCTTGTTTAGAGAGACCAGCGACCTTCAGACCTGCGACCTGCGACCACCCGACGAAGGAGGGTGCATGAAGATTACGGACATCAAGACCTATCTCGTGCGCGCCAACGAGGGCGGCGCGGCGGAACGGCCGCGCGGGCGCAACTGGCTCTTTGTCGCGGTGCATACCGATGAGGGCATCACCGGATATGGCGAAGGCGGCGGCTGGCCGGAGGTCGTCGCGGTCGGCGTGCAGGAAGTCACGCCTCTGCTGATCGGGCGCGACCCGTTCGCGATCGAGCAGTTGTGGCAGCTCGTCTACAACGTGCTGCACGGCCACGGCATCACGGCGGCCGTGCGCGGCGGCGTGCAGAGTGCGCTCGACATGGCGTTGTGGGACATCAAGGGCAAGGCGCTCGGCCAGCCGGTCTGGCAGTTGCTCGGCGGCGCGGTCTGGGACCGCATCCGCGTCTACGGGCACGCCAGCACCGTGCCGCAGGCGCAAGAACTGATCGCCGCCGGTTACACCGCCTTCAAGTGCAACCCGTCCGCGCAGACGATCGCCGATCTGCGCGCGGCGGTTGGCGACGAGGTCGAAATTGGCCTGCACGGGCACGGTGAGTTCACCGTCCACGCGGCGGTGCGCCTGGCGCACGAAGCGGAGCCATACCGTCCGGCCTTCCTCGAAGAGCCGACGCCGCCCGACGAGACCGAGGCGCTGGCGGCGGTCGCCGCGAAGGTCACGGTGCCGCTGGCCGCTGGCGAGCGCCTGTACCATAAGTGGTCCTTCTACGACCTGATCAAGAGCGGCGCAGTCGCCCTGATCCAGCCCGAAACAACCCGGCTCGGCGGCGTCACGGAACTGAAGAAGATTTCGGCCATCGCCGAGGCCGCTGGTGTGCGCGTCGCACCGCACGATGGGTCGGTCGGCCCGATCGTCGAGATGGCGAACATTCACGTCATGGCCTCGACGCCCGCCTTCCTCTACCTGGAACACCAGCACCGGGACGTCCTCTGGCGGCACACCGTCGTGCGCGGCGCCGCCGAAGTCGTGGACGGCCACATCGCCCTGCCGACCGCGCCCGGTCTCGGCGTCGAACTCGACCTGGAAGAAGTCGCCCGCTACCCTCTCCTGCCCGCCGACCGCTACACCTACCGCTTACGCACGCCGGACGACGTGCGGCACTGGAATAGTTAGGGGATAGGGGATAGACGATAGGGGATAGTCTCTCGTCAGCACGGAGGAAGTAAACAAGCACGGCGCCAATGATGAGCACTATCCCCTTTCGCCTATCCCCTGTCCCCTCCGAAGGCCAGGAGTGCGTATGCCTGCGGTTCCTTCGGCCGGACGGCGATTACTCGCCTTCGGTCTCGACTACCTTGTTCTCGACGGATATATTGCGGTACTCACGGGAGTGGGCTTCGCGGCGCGCTGGCTGGTGCGGCGGCCAATCGGGTCGCCAGCCACGGAGCGCCAGCGCACGCGCCTCCACGCCCTCGGTTTCGTCAGTTTGACGCTACCGGTTACGCTCTACTTTGCCGCACAGGAGGCCGCGTCGGCCGGCGCCACGCTTGGCAAACGCGCGCTCGGCTTGCGCGTCGTCACCGAGCACAGTGGCGGCCGTGTCTCATTTGGTCGCGCGCTCCTGCGCGCTGGCGTGAAGTTCCTGCCGTGGGAGATCGCGCACACCGCCCTCTGGCACACACCCGGCTGGCCGGCCAACGCCCGGCCGGCGGCCCGGCATTGGGCCGGGTACGGCCTGGCGCTCACCCTGGCCGGCTGGTACGTCGCCGCGCTCTTCACCGGCTCGCGGCGCCCACTCTACGATCGCCTCGCCGGGACGCAGGTGGTCTCCGTGCGCTGATCCGACCGGACGTTACCGCTATGAGATGCTTTTTCCTTACACCGGCGTGATACAGGCCGTGCTGCCGTAGCCCCAGGTGCGCACGAATGGTACGCTGGCATCATACGCCGTCCAACATGTGAGCCGCCCGCGTGGCGCGGTGCGGGGTGGCGGCGACTGATGTAGCGACAGGAAGGTAGTGGATGGGTAATGGTA
>DASUBC010000482.1:0-7248 GCA_035763465.1 Thermomicrobiales bacterium | reverse complement strand
CGTATTCTTGGCGGACTTGGCGTCTCCTTGGCATCGTGGCGGTTCCTCGTCCAGTAACTGTCCAAAAGGCCGGTGACGGAACGGTCGGATAGTGGTACTGTTCCGGCAGCGGTAAGCGAGATTCGGCAAGGAGGTGCGTGCCATGACTGCCACTGTGTTGACAAGAAATGGGCGTCCCGCCAGGCCAACCGTAAGCACGGCAGCGGGCCGCTCCGGCTGAGTGCGCTTCCTTGTTTCACCAAGCGACAGAACCATTTCGCGCGTAGGCTTGCCAGCGGCATTGCTGGTCAGCCAGCGCGTGAATCAGACTGGCTGCCGCGACCACGGGCGCACTCGCCTCGTGGTCGCTGTTCGTTAACTGCCTGCGAGCGCTGGCGACCACGAGGTGTATCCGTGGTCGCCATGCCTTGCAGAGCAGGAGTACGATGACGAACACTGACGACTTCCAGTGGTTGGACCAGTTTCCAGAGGACGAGCGCGAGGATGAGGACGAGCCAACGAGCGTCCGGCGCGCGAGCGGACCGAAACCGGGGCTGAAGGAACGCTACGAGGGCCACCCTGATGTCCAGCGCTGGTTGCGCGAGCAGCAATTCAAGAAGCCGACCAAGCCTCCCTTCGAGCCATCCTTCCTCGCCGGCCAGCGCGATCGCTCCTGGCTGCTCTCGTCGCTGACCTACTTCTACGAGCAAGACCTGATCAGCGACGTCGTCGCGGTCGTCAAGAGCGGCAAGGAGGCCACGGTCTATTGCTGCGCCGCCGACCCGGCGACCGGCGAAGAATATCTCGCGGCGAAGGTGTATCGCCCGCGCATGTTCCGCAGCCTGCGGAACGACGCCGTCTATCGCACCAGCCGCGTGCAGTACGACGAGCGCGGCCGGCTCGTGCGGCAGAGCTACGGGCGACACGGCCGGCGCGATTCCGGCTCGGAGCAAGGCCGCGTCGAGCAGGTAACGGCCTGGATTGGCTACGAATACGAGACGATGCGCCGGTTGCACCGTGCGGGTGCCGATGTGCCGCGTCCGCTGGGCCAGGCCAGCAACGCGACACTGATGAGCTACATCGGCGACGGTGAGCAGGCCGCGCCGCTCCTGCACGAGGTCACGCTGGCGCCAGAGGAAGCGCAGCCGCTCTTCGACCGCGCGCTGTGGAATATCGAGTGCTTTCTCTCCTGCCGCCGCGTGCATGGCGACCTGTCGGCTTACAACATTCTCTACTGGCAGGGCGCGATCACGATCATTGATCTGGCGCAGGCGGTTGACCCGAAGGAGAACGCAGCCACCTTCCTGCTACTCGAACGGGACATCGAGCGCACCTACCGCTACTTCGCGCGCTACGGCATCACCGCCGACCCGCACGAGCTCGCCGTAGATATGTGGACACACTATCTCGGCCGGCTCTTCTGATAGGATGCGAGATTTCACCACAGAGAACACAGAGAGCACAGAGAACGAAAAGAGAAGATAGCTAATCGTCTCTTCTCTCGTCCCTCTCTGTGATCTCTGTGTCCTCTGTAGTAACTCGTCCCCTCGTGGTTCTGGCGCTTATCCGACGGCTAGTTCCAGCGCGGGCGCCGTCTCGCCGTGCAGGTTGCGAAGTTTGTCGCGGCGAAAGCCGAGCCAGACGACAAAGGCGTTCACCGCCGAGCAGGGGATGAAGAAAGCCCAGAGCACCGCGAGATCGGCGTGGAACCAGGTCGTCGCGATGAGCGAGAGGGCGACGACGGCCCAGACGCCGAGCGTGTTGACGATCAGCGGGAACCGCGTGTTGCCCGCGCCACGCAGCGCGCCGGACCAGACGAAGAGCTGGCTCCACATCGGCTGCGCCAGGGCGAGCGCCCGCAGGCTCCGCGCGCCCAGCGCGATCACCTCCGGGTCATCGGTGAAGGCGTCCATAATCCAGGGAGCGCCAGCCAGGAAGATCGCGCCCATCATCGCTGACCAGCCGGACGCCCAGGCCGCCGCCGACCGCGCCGCCGCCCGCGCTTCCAAGGGCCGGCTTGCGCCGAGGCTCTGTCCAACGAGCGTGCCGGCGGCGATGGCGAAGCCGAAACCGGGCAGGAAGGCGACCGAAAGCGCGTTGAAGGTGATCCGCTGCGTCGCCAGTTCACGCGTGCCGAGCGTCGCGACGATCAGCGTCAGCGCCGTGAAAGCCGCCGACGTCATCGTCTGCTCGATCGCCGCCGGCACACCGAGCGTCAGCACTCGCCGCACGGAAGCAAAATGAGGCCGCCAGTCGGTCCAGCCGCGCAGCGCCAGGCCATCACGCCCACGCACCAGCACAGCGATCAGCACCACCGCGCCGGTAATCCGCCCCGCCGCCGCTGCCCAGGCCGAGCCGTCCGCGCCGAGTGCCGGCAGGCCCAGGTGGCCGTAGATCAGCCCCCAGGCCAGCACGGCGTTGATGACGTTACTGAGCAGGCCGATCAGCATCGGCGTGCGCGTATCGCCCGCGCCGCGCAGCACCGCCCCGGCGACGAAGACGAGCAACAGCGCCGGCAGCACGATCATCGTGATCCGCAGGTAGCCCGTACCGACCGCCGCGACATCGGGCGCGACGCCGAACGCGCCGATCAGCCAGTGTGCGCCCAGCGCGCCGACAAGCGCCAGCGGCAGCGCCGCCAGCAGCCCCCAGACCAGCGATTGTTTCGCTAGCCGCCGCGCGCCCGGCCAGTCGCCGGCGCCAACCGCGTGCGCCACCATAATTGACGCGCCGATCGTCACCGCGCTGAGGATCGCCAGGAGAAAGAACATCACCTGGAGCGCCGTGCCGACGCCGGCGATCGCGACTGCGCCGAGGCGCGCGACGAGCAGCGTATCCACCACGCCGACCGCCGTCTCCAGCAGGTTCTGCGCGATCACCGGCCAGGCCAGCCCGATCACGCGCCGCGCGATGCCTGGCGCGACGACCTCATCCGTGGCGCGATTGTCCTGGATGAAGTCTGGTTGTCGTTCCAATTCGAGCGCCACAACGTCTCCCCATATCAATCATAGTCAGCGCGGCGCACGCCCTGTCAGGCGTGCGCCGCTGGTTTGCTCAACTGTACTTGCTTGACCAGTCCATCGGCAACCAGCCAGTGGGCGGAAGTCTACCTGTCCACTCGATCAGGACGCAGCGACCGCGCTGGCGGCCGGCGCGTGCGCTGCCAGCGCCGCCAGCTCGCGTGACAAGATGCGCCGCGCGATCGCCAGCGTGCTGGCGTAGGTCGGGTCCATGCCGATGTAGGAGAGGTTCTTCGCCCCGAGATTCTGGCCCTTGGAGTAGGGAGTGTCGGAGGCATAGTGGATCAGGCCGGCTTCGTAGGGCGCGCCGTAGAGATTGACGACTTCGTTGGTCGGGTAGCGGGTCGGAAAGGTGTCCTCGTAGAGCGCGTCGAGGTAGGGACCGGTCTCCGCCTCCAGAATCGTGAAGCCATCCCGGTACAGCAGGTCCATGTAGCCTTCGCTTTGCAGGAAGGTGCCGTAGGCGGCGACGGCGCGCTGGTGGTCGAGCACGGAACCATAAATCAGATATGGCTCGACGTCCTGCGCGATGAAGCAGTTATTGACCAGATAGGTGTTGCCGGAATGTTCATCGTAGAAGTGGTCAGCGATCATCACGTCGCCGATCCGCCCGTTGAGCGTGGCGGCCTTGCCCATGACATAGACGCCGCGTAGGTCGTTCGCGTGGCGCGAGATCGCGCGTAGCGCCTGGTACGCCGCCCAGCCGAGTGGATAGTCAATGTTGAGAATCAGCGCGTTGCTCTCGCGCAGGCGTTCCAGCCCTGGTAGGCGCAGGCGCGGGTCAAGTCGCGCTGGGTCAAGCTTCCGCACTTCGATCACCTGGGCGTGAATATCGAGCAGGTGCCTGCTCGTTACGTGCGTGATGCCGACCGCGCGTTCGAGCTGTGTCCGCTCGGCGCGCGCTACTTCATGTCCCGGCCCTTGCAGGTATTTCTTGGCGACGTAATAGAGAAAATTCTCCCAGCTGCTCGGCACTTCCTGCGCGCGAATGTGCTCGTACTCCGCCCAGAGGTCCGGGTGGCCCTCGCGGATGAACTCAATTAGCGCGTCCTGCCGCTCGATAGCGTAGCCGGAGAGCAGATTGACCAGGCTGTGGGTATTCGAGGAGACGAAGTAGAGCCGGCCATCGTGCCGGTCCAGGTCCGCGCCGCCCGCGTCCACCGCGCCGTCGCGCACATGGTGCCACCACTGGCCGGTCACTTTGTCGTAATCGTTGGTGGAGCCGCCGAGCAGGCGAATGGCGAAGTGCTTCTTCGCACTCGCGACGCGCGCCAGTTGGGTCAGGCCCTCGCCATCCCACAGAATCTTCAACCTGGCCCAGTCGCCCTCGTTCAGCCCCAGCGCCAGGTGAATCCGGCTGGTCAGGTCCGCGGGCGGGGTTGCGCCATCGGCGGCGACCAGATCGGTGGTGAGGTCGCGCTCTTCGTTCAAGAGCCGGTGAACCTTGTTCCACTCGATCTCGTAGGCGAGCAGCATCGGAATCAGGTCGTCTATATCCGACGGCGAGGCGATCATGACGGCCAGCGTCTCCTTGCCGTCGTAGAGCATTAGCCGGCGGCGGCCCGGCGCCGTGACGCGCTGCCAGGTGAGCACGTCCCCGTAACCGGCCCGCGCGAAAACCGCCTCCGATAGCCCAAGCAGCACCAGCCGCACATTAACGATCTGCGCCGGCAACCGCAGTGTGGAATAGGTGAGCGCGGAGAGATCGAGCGCCGGTTCGCGCGCCCCAACGTGTAGCGCCGAGTTCATCGCCAGATACGGCTCGATCAGCGCCCGCAGTTGCACTTCGCCCGACGATTGCAGGATCGTTTGATACGAGCGCATAAACTGATCGATCTCCGCGCGACCCGGCCCCTGCGGCCCCGCCGAAATCAGCCCGCTGTGCGACATATACCGCCGCTCGACCATAGCGCCTCTATCCCCTCAGTGTTCGCGCACCAGCACGTACCTACTCAGGAGCGATTGTAGCACGACTGCGAGAAGCCCTCAGCGATGATCCACTGCCTGGATATAGCAACTTATAGCAACATGCTATATCATAGGTCAGGAGCGAAGAGGAGCAGCACAATGACAGACCATGAACGTAGAACGGTGCGGCTGGGGCGGGCAGGCGGTTCAAGCACCGTCGTCCTGCCCAAAGCCTGGCTAACCGAGCTCGCAGTTGGTCAAGAGGTAGATTTGGTGAAGACCGAGCAGGGAATCTTAGTCGTTCCCCACCACGAGGATACGCCGTCAATCGAAGACGAGCCTGAGTTTGCCCGGTTCCTCGACTTCCTATCACACTCCGCGCTGGCGCATGGCGACACGCTGATCGAGGCAACGTCGCTGCTGGCTGGTGACGAGGAACTCTTCGCTGATGTCGAGCACGAGGACGATCCAGCGGAAGCAGTGTCCAGGGCAAGTGATCGGGAATGACCAGCACTCTCCCGCCGGCAGAAGGGGACCCCGGAGCGCGGCTGATCAACGGCTGGCGCGTCTTGCTCGCGCCCTCGTTTGCCGCACAATACACCGCTTTACGCAATGAGGCGCGGCGGTTGAAGCAAACACTGCCTGCGGAAGAGTACCGCCAGCATCCAACCGTCAAACTGGCCGCTGCTATCTATCGCCTGTTGACTGAGATTGTGCCGCAAGACCCGAACCGGCCAGATTTCATGCTCAGGAGCGAGTTGGCGAAGTTTCGCCGCGCGAAAGGTCACGGACTGCCGCCGCGCTACCGCCTCTTCTGGGTTTTCTCAGAGCAAGCCAAAACAATCATCTTCTTGTATCTCAACGATACTACCACGCTGCGCCAGCAAGGTGGCCGCAACGATCCGTACGTGCTCTTCAAGCGCCTGGTCGAGCGCGGCGATATCGGTGCTGACTTCGCCGCCAATTATGCCGCCTGGCAACGCGCGCAGGTGCAGAGCGATGGCTGACCACAGTGCGGGATGTTACTGCTGTCGATCAGGGCGATAGGTTTTCATCCAATCCAGGTCAGCACCCCAGGCATCGAGCACATCGCCACAACCAGCTTGGCGGCAAGCCGGTTCAATGATGACGAGCAATCGCTGCTGTGCTACGAGATTACCGTCCGCTAAGATTGCTTTGAGCAGGGCTAGAAACTCGTCCTTTGGCAGGGGAAAATCGCGCAGAGGATAGGCTGTCAACTCTCGTTCAAGGTAATCACAGAAAGGGCGATGGCGACCTTCCAGCGCGAAGATAACGGTCAGGGCGTGTTGGAGAGAATCCACCGCCTGCAAGTGTGCCCCAAGATAATTCTCGTTGCGAAAGCACTTCACCGACCGATAAACGCTGTTAATGTACGCGTCAAGCGCGCCGCGCAGCAGAGGCAGACGGAACTCAGGCGGCACAACACCTTTTTCGTCAACCAGCTGCTGAATAGTGCCCGGCTTATCTAGAAGTACTGTGACGCGCGTGAAACTATACCGATCCCAGTCCCCTGAGCTGCCCCAGGCGGCATAATCGGCGAACGCACTCAGTGCGATAACGGTGACATCGAGCGTCGCCTGGCGCTCTCGTGGAAAACGCGCCTGGTACGTCGCCAGGGCATCGTCGCTTACGATCAACACAACATCATAATCGGAGTACGGTGTTGCAAATTCCTTCCCACGCGACCCGGTGAGCATCAATCCAAGGACCGCTGGATCATGCTCGGCTTCCTGAATCAGCCCGTGAAGTGGATTATTCCGCGCGGACACAACTTCCCCTTCAAGTAGCATTCAGCCGGAGTAGCGCAGCTAGCATCAGCCCGTTGCCACAAGCCAAGCGGTTCGCCGGCTATTGCCCCGACTCGCCCTTCCTGGCTGTTTCCGCGCGGGGCGGGTCGGCGTGTGCGCCGCTGTCGTCGCTCTCTGCGGCCGGGGCTGGCCGCTCCGGCCGCGCGATGGCGTCGGTCGTGGCTGGGGCCTGGGCCGTGCCGGTGACTTTGCTGAAGGCCAGTTCGGTCGCGGCGGGATCGGCTGGCGCGTCGGCGCGGATGGTGTCGCCGGCGGCGAAGCGGGCGTCGGTCAGGCCGTCCACCAGCGCGTCCTGCACGAAGTCCTGCACGATACGGCGGATCGGCCGTGCGCCGAACTCCGGCTCGGTGTTCTGGTCGAGGAGCCATTCTTTCGCGGCGGGCGTGATTTCCACCCGCAGCCCGGCGTTGGCCGCCATGCTGTAGACGCGCGCCAGTTGCAAGTCCAGCACCTTGCCGAGCTGGTCGCGACTGAGCGGCGTGAAGATGACGATTTTATCAATGCGGTTGAGG
>DASUBC010000481.1:0-8175 GCA_035763465.1 Thermomicrobiales bacterium | reverse complement strand
ATCTCGGGCTTGACGAGAAGAGGAGTGTGGGATGGCTGATCGGGTGCGGGTGACTGTGTGGAATGAGTTCGTGCATGAGCGCGAAGATGCGAAAGTAGCCGCGCATTACCCGGATGGGATTCACGCGGTGATTGGCACGGCGCTCGAACAGGCCGGTTTCGCGGTGCGGACGGCGACGCTGGACGAGCCTGAGCATGGGTTGACCGACGAGGTGCTGGACGCCACCGATGTACTGGTCTGGTGGGGGCACCGCGCGCACGAGCGGGTCGCGGACGACATCGTCAACCGGGTGCATGAGCGGGTGCTGAATGGCATGGGGCTGATCGTGCTCCACTCAGGCCACTTCTCGAAAATCTTCAAGAAACTGATGGGCACGACCTGCAACCTGAAATGGCGCGAGGGCGGTGACAAGGAACGACTCTGGGTTGTCGCGCCGGGCCACCCGATCGTGGAGGGGCTTGGCGAGTACATCGAATTGCCCGAAGAGGAGATGTACGGCGAGCACTTTGATATTCCCGCGCCCGAGACGCTGGTCTTCGTCTCCTGGTTCACCGGCGGCGAAGTCTTTCGCTCCGGCTGCTGCTATTCGCGCGGCCAGGGGAAGATTTTCTACTTCCGCCCCGGCCACGAAACGCTGCCGACCTATCACAACCCCGAAGTGCAGCGCGTGATCGCGAACGCAGCGCGCTGGGCCGCGCCGGTCGCCTCGGCGACGCGCATCTTCGGCAACCGCCAGCCGCTGGAGCCGCTGCCGGTGCGGCACTAATCATCACGACAAATGCAATGACGCCTGCCAGCGTGTGCCGCCGGCAGGCGTTTCGTTGTGCTCGCGACACGCTCTGTGTGGTGTGTGTCGCTGGCGTCAACCTTGCAGCAGGGCTGGCGCATCCACGCCACGCCGCGTGGCGTAGACACCGCTAGACTGGTGATGGGTGGTGATGCGACCCACATAGCCGCGCATGGCGCGGGCGGATGCGCGATAATACTGGCCGGCCCAGGTGAAATCGTCGTGTCTCGTTCGCTATCGTGCTGGGAGGTTCATCGCGGAGGATTGTGGACTATGCAGTGGAGGGAGTCGCCGATGCGTACGCTACGCCTGTTGGTAGCATTGCTAGCATCCATGCTAGTAGCGATCGGTCTCATCGGAAGCGCCGGCGCCGCGCCGGCGGCGGCTGGAGGCAAGTACACGGCGAGCCTGTCAGGCGCCGAAGAGGTGCCGGCGCGCGATACGCCGGGGACCGGCTCGGCGACGTTTCAGGTGAGCGCGGACGGCATGTCCATCACCTATACGCTCTCGGTGCAGAACATCAAGAATGTGACCATGGCTCACATCCATGTCGGCAAAAAGGGCGAAAACGGCGCGGTCGTGGTGCCGTTGATCGCGCAGCGCCCACCGGGCGGCGGGCCGACAAGTGGCATGATCGGTCAGGGGACGTTCACGGCGAAGGATCTGGTTGGGCCAATGCAAGGCAAGACAATCGCCGATCTCGTCGCGGCGATGGATAGTGGCGGGGCGTACGCCAACGTGCATACCGATGACGGCGTCGCGCCGACGAACACCGGCGCTGGCGACTTCCCCGGTGGCGAGATTCGCGGCCAGATCATGATGGCCGGCGCGCCTGGTCTGCCGAACACCGGTGGTGGCGGCATGGCGCGCGGCGCATCTGCGCTGCCGTGGCTCATGCTCGCGGTGGTGCTGACGGTTGGCATGGCCGGCGCATCGCTGGCGTTCGGCCGCCGCCGCGCCTGACATCCAACTTTTTTTCCTCCCGCACGATCAGGGGCGGCTCGTTGGCGAGCCGCCCCTGGTTTATTGGTCGCAGGTCCGCAGGTCGCAGGTCTCTCGCGATAGGCACTGCGCTGGTTGTCTGGCACAGCGTCTACCCAAGCAGACCTGCGACTATTCCCCGAATATCGCCCGCCCGACGCGCACGATCGTCGCGCCTTCTTCCACGGCAATCGGGTAGTCGTTGGTCATGCCCATCGAGAGGTCGGGGAGGGCGAGCTGGGGATAGGCGTGGCGCAGGTCGTCGCGCAGCTGGCGCAGCGCGCGGAAGGCCGGGCGGGTTGCTTCAGGATCGCTGACGAGCGGCGCCATCGCCATCAGGCCGCGCAGGTCGAGCGCCGGCTGGGCCAGAATCTGCTCCACCAGCGCGTGTACGTCGGCGGGCGCGCAGCCCTGTTTGCTCGCCTCGCCTGCGATGTTGACTTCGATCAGGATAGGCACGCGCCGCCCCGCGCGCCCGGCCTCCTTTGCCAGCGCCGCGACCAGATTGGGCCGGTCCACTGAGTGGATCAGGTCGGCCAGGGCCAGCGCGTCGCGCGCTTTGTTCGTCTGGAGGGAGCCGATGAGGTGCAAGGTGAGCTCGGCCGGGCGGTCGTGAGCGAACTTGGCTTTCGCCGCTTGCACCCGGTTTTCGCCGAAGTCGCGTAAGCCCGCCCGGTACGCTTCGTCAATCGCTGGCCGCTCGACGGTTTTGCTGACGCCGACGAGCGTGATCGCGGCAGGGTCGCGACCGGCGCGCTGGGCCGCCGCCGCGATCGTCTCGCGCACGCGCGCCAGCCGTTCGCCGATGGTCGTGGTGTCCGGGTGCGGTGATTGCGTCATAAGGCGCCTTCGTTCGCGGTCAGGCAGATCAGCGCGGCGAACCGGCCGGCCTGACCGCGCTCGGCCCGGTGGGAAGGGAACTCGGCGACGTGGCAGGCCGTGCAATGAGCGGCGTCCTCGATATGCGCCGGCGCGACGCCCGCCCGTTCGAGCAGTAGCCGGTTGGCGCGTGGCAGGTCGAAGCGCCACTGCCGGCGGCCGTTGACCGGCGCGATCTCCGTCGCCACTGCGTCATCCTGCACGCCGAGCGCGTGCCACGCCGCCACGACCTCGTCTCCGACCACGTAGCAGCAGGCGCCGATGGCTGGGCCGATGCCGACGCGCAGGTCAGTGGGCGCGCTGCCAAATTGCGCGGTCAGCGCGCGGACCATAGCTTCGGCGATGCCCGCCACCGTGCCGCGCCAGCCGGCGTGCGCCAGCCCGGCGACCCGCCGCACCGGGTCGTAGAAAAGGAGCGGCGCGCAATCGGCGTAACACATCAGCAGCGGCGTGTCGAGGTCGTCGGTAATCAGGCCGTCGCAGTCGGCGACCGCACCGGCCAGGTCGCGTGCGCCCTTGCCGCGATCGGCGGCGGTGACGCGCACGACCCTCGCGCCATGCACCTGCCGCGCGCCGACGACCACTGCCGCGTTGCAACCGATCGCATCGGCCCAGGCGCGGCGAGAGGCGTAGACCTTTTCCGGGTCGCCGCCCGTGGCATAACTCTGGTCGCCGTCGCGCCAGAGAGCAGGCGCGCGGCGCGTGATGCCGTGGCGCAGGCCGGGCAAGGCGCCGAGGTTGGCGAAAGTGAAGGGCACGAGTCGGGCAGTCGGGCAGTCGGGCCGTGGGTTCGCTACGGCACCGCGTCTGGCTGCTGGCATTGTGCCGATCCCGCGCACTGCCCGACTGCCCGACGGCCCGACTGCCCGACTCCGCACCAGTCATTTCTTCGTCTCGTCTTCGGCGGCGTGAATGATGATCTGGTCAATCACCTGCTCCACCGGCGCGCGGTTGTCGGTGAAGACCAGGCCACCGTCACTCTGCCACTCGCGCACGTTGCCGGCGCTGAGGCTCAGATCGCCAATCGTGCGGAGGGGTGAGCCAGCGGGCAGGCGCGCGATGTTCGCGGCGAAGTTGGTGGCGGTGGTCGGCGTTTTCGTCGCGATGACCATGCTGTTGGAGAAGCGGGCGACGTCAATGATGTAGACGTTGGGGAAGACCGCCTTCATGGTGTCGGCGACGGCGTGAACGAGGCGGTAGTCGTTGCCGTAGCGCCCGGCGTTGAGCACCAGCACCCCCTCTTCATTCAGGTGGTCGTAGGCTTCCTGAAAGAATTCCTTCGTGGTGAGCTGGAAGGGGATGTAGGGCTGGCGATAGGCGTCAACGCCGATGACATCGTACCGCCTGTCGGTCTTCTTCAGGAAGTAGCGGCCGTCCTGCACGATTACGTTGAGGTTCGGCTCATTCATATCGAAGTATTTGCGGCCGACCTCGACGATCTTCGGATCGATCTCCACGCCGTCAATCGGAATCGGCCCATACACCTTCGTGAACTGCCGCGCGGTGGTGCCGCCCGCCAGGCCGATCAGACAGAGCGAGCGCACGTCTTCGGGGCGCTGGTTCGCATTGAAGTAGGGCGCGATCATGAAGTAATCCCACGGACCTTCGGTGAGCAGCTGGTTGGGGTTGTAGATCGAGTGGATGGCGTGGCCGTCGTTGAGAATGAGGTCGTTTTCGTCGCCGTTGCGCGTCACCTGGATGTAGTTGTAGTCCGACTCCCCTTCGTATAGCAGCGTGCCGGCTTCGGCGCGGCGCAAGGTGCCCGGCGTGCCAAAGATCAGCGCGGCGATGACCGCGACCAGGAGCGCCGCTGCGACGAGCGCCGGCACACGCGCCCGCACGCTCAACAACGCGATAACCGACGCCGCGCCGAGCACGATCGCCATGATGTAGAACGCCTGGTAGGTGCCGAGATACGGCACCAGCACCAGCACGGGCAGGAAGGAGCCGGCGATTGAGCCGATGGTCGAGAGCGCGTAGAGCGAGCCGGCGGTGTTGCCCGCCTCGTTGACGCCGCGCAACCGCAGGCGAATCGCCAGCGGCGAGACGCAGCCGAGCAGCGTAATCGGCACGAGGAACAGCAGCACGGTGCCGATCAGCGCGCCGATGAAGGCGCCGACCGAGCCGGCCGCGAATGCATCCAGCGAGGCGTTGAGAATCGGGCGCGAAACCAGCGGAATCACGCCGATGCCGAACGCGGCGACCGCCGTAATCAGGTAGAGGAAGGTCGCGCTGGGATAGCGGTCGGCCAGCCGCCCACCGATGTAGTAACCCGCCGACAGGTAGGTCAGCGTCAGCCCGATCAGAATCGCCCAGATGAACGTTGAGTTGCCGAAGTAGGGGGCCAGCAGGCGGGACGCGACCAGTTCCGTGCCCACCGAGGTCAGGCCGCCGACAAAGACGATCAGGTACAGTAAGCCGAACCCGCGCGTTCCCGCTTCCCCATCAACGGGACGTTCCCTCATGCGTTTGCTCTTTCCTCACAGCCGTGTGCGGGCCAGCGCGGGCCGCGCGGTCATTCCCTCTCGCCGGCAAGTATAGCGGACGAGTAGGGAGTCGTGAGAGCGTGAGAGCGTGAGTCGTGAGTGGTATGGGATGGCGCTACGCCAGCAGCCTGGCACGGTGCTGAACTGAACTTTCTCACGCACTCACGACTCACGCTCTCACGCTCTCTTACGCCAGCACGATGCCGAAGTGGTCGCGCAGCGCCTCCGTGCGTTCCTTTGCGCTGGTTAGCATGTGCTCCGCGCGCTTGCCGTTATTGGTGATGATCAGGCGGTCGTCACTAAGCGTGATTCGGCCAGCTGCCGTCAGGATGGTGCAGACGCTGTGCCGGGTGAAGTGCGATTCCGGTGCGGTCTGCTGGTAGTGGCACATGGCGGTGAAGTCGGGCAGGGCGCGCGGCTGGAGTGTGAAGCGATATTGCGGCTCCCAGGTCTCGTCGCGCAGCCGTTCGAGCATGAGGTAGGCGCTGTCTTCCACGAGCCGATATGCCTGTCCATCGCGATGCTGCGCCGCGCGGCCGTGCAGCCGGAGGGGTAAGTGGAAGGAATCGCCGAAGCCGACATCGGCCAGCCAGGGTTCGTCCAGATCCACACGCAGCGTCAGATGGTCGAATTCGGGGCCGAATTGACCATTGCCGCCCTTGACACCGGCTGATAGCAGTGTGACTGCGAAGCCGAGTACGTGGAGCAACCGCGCGAAGAGTCCGTTGAGTTCGTAGCAAAAGCCGCCCCGCCGGCGCACGACGATCTTCTCGTAGAGCGCCGCGTCATCAAGTACGATGGTTCGGCCAAGGCCGATGTCGAGATTTTCAAAGGGCGCCGCGCGCAGATGGGCCAGGTGCAGAGCGCGCAGGGTTGCCAGCGATGGGTCGCGCGGGCCAGTATAGGCGATGCGGTCCAGGTATGCGGCGACGTCCAACATGCCTCCTCCCAGGTAGCAATGTTCTGTTATGGGTATGATACCCGCCTGGCGAGTGCTGGCCCCAGATAGAGAAGAAGCGGTGGCTTGCTGGAGGTGACCCCGGATTGCAATCCGGGCCTGGGCACGCGACCGCGTGAAGGAAATCCGCGTTGCGGATTGTGATCTCCCAGCGCCTGGAATGCCACCAGCCCAGCCACCGCCAGTGCGCGGAGCGCACTTCGTCAGGCGTCAGCCTGCTCAGACCCGGATTTCAATCCGGGGCCACCTCTCGCCAGGCTCCGCCTGGTACACTGCACGCAGGCTGTCGCTGACGCGCGATGGATGAGGTGATGTGAGTGCGGTTGCACGGTCGCAGGTGCGACAATGAATGATGGACAATTGCGGCTCGATTTCGTGACAGAGGCATCTACGAGCGAACGCCTGACGACGATTCGGGACAGCCTGTACGACCGGATCATGCTGTACCCGCGCGAGATCGCGCTGATCGGCACGCCGGAGTTTCTGCGGCTCGACGGCATCAAGCAGCTCGGCTTTGTTTCGCGCGTCTGGCCGGGCGCGAAGCACAGCCGCTTCGAGCACTCGCTCGGTGTGCTGGCGCTGGCCCGGCGCGCGCTGGCGCACTTGCGGCCGGCGCTGGCGGCGGCGCTCCACGCGCCTGAGCCGGACCTGGAGGCGCTGGCGGCAGCGGCGCTGCTCCACGACATCGGGCACTACCCCTTCTCCCACGCGATCGAAGAACTGGGGCCGCCGGTCCTGAATCATGAAGAGGTCGGGCGGGCCATCATCGAGCAGGGCGACGTCGCGACGGTGCTAGAACGTGACTGGCGGCTCGATCCCCGGCGCGTGGCGAATCTGATCGAACCGCGCGAACCGCTCACGGCGGTCGAGCAGGTGCTGGTGGGCTTACTGAGTGGCACGCTTGACGTGGACAAACTCGATTATCTGCCGCGCGACGCCAAAGCCTGCAATGTGCCCTATGGCCGCGTTGACACCCAGCGCCTGCTCGACGCGCTGACGATCGCCAAGGTCGAAGGCGACTATCGCATTGTGGTCGGCGAGAAGGGCATCAGTCCCCTGCACTCGCTGATCAATGCGCGCCAGGAGATGTTCGACAATGTCTACTGGCACCACACGAATCGCGCCTGTATGGCGATGTTGCTGCGCGCCGTGCAGGAGGCGCTGCTGGCCGAGGCGATCACCCCCCGGCAGTTGACACGCCACGACGACACGTCGCTGCTGGCGCTGCTTGAACAGCGCGAAATGCCGTCGGCGACCCGCGCGCTGGTGGAGATGCTGCGCCTGCGTCGCGTCTACAAGCGCGCGGTCGAGGTCAGCGCGCGGGCCGGCGATCTGTATACCCGGTTGAGCGCGCTCTGGGCGCAACCGGCGCGGCGGCGGCAGGTTGAACTGGCGATCGGCGCGGCGCTGGCGGCGGTCAGCAATCAACCGATCGCCGATTACGAGGTGCTGATTGACATTCCGAAACCGGAGAAGTGGAAGTCCGATGTCTGGGTCCACTTCGCGCGTCCGCCGGTCGGAATGGAGCCGTTGATGCACTGGTACGACGTGGTCGGCCTGCGCGACAACGATTTCAAGCGGTATGAGGAGCATCGCCGGTTGATCCGGATTGTGACGACGGACCGTGTGCGTGTGCTCGCCCGCCAGCATTGGGATGATCTCATTGTGCCGTGCATCCTGCGCGCGGGCGCGTGACGTAGCGAGTAGTGAGGAGTATGGAGCGGTACTGGCCGGCTGGTCACCGCCGCCATAGCGACAATGCGCGCGAACGTGCCACGCCGCGTGCGCCGCGCCCGGCATCCCTCCTGGCCGGGCTGGCCGCCAGCGCGGCGGTTGGTCTCGCGGCCTACCGGCGCGGCGCGTTGAGCAAAGGCGGCGTGGCCGGCGCGATGCTGACCGGCACGACGATCTTTGCCGGTGGCGGTCTGGTCCCCTCGGCGCTCTTGCTGACGTTCTTTACGAGCTCGTCGGCGCTCTCGCGCTGGCGGGCAGAACGCAAGCGCGCGGCCACCGGCGAGATGGCCAAGGACGAGCGCCGCGATCTGGCGCAAACACTGGCGAACGGCGGCGTTGCGGCGGCGTTG
>DASUBC010000480.1:0-9854 GCA_035763465.1 Thermomicrobiales bacterium | reverse complement strand
CCAACCGGGTCAGGAGCGGAGAGATGGCCCGGCCGTCCGCCGAGAGCGTGTCGGGGTCCACGCGACCGCCCGGCTCGGCGTACGCCTCGCGGAGCAGCGCCGCTTCGCGCGGCGCCAGCTGGTCCGTCAGCGAACGGACATAGACCCTGCGGGTGAGCTGGTCCACCGGCCAGGGTTCGCGCCCGCCGGCGCCATCGGGCCGCGACGCGCTGGCGATATCCCGGGCGAGCGTCCACATCGAGGCGAAGGGCGCGTAAGCCGCGACAAACGCGACGCGGTCGCGGATGCGCGGATCGGCGGCGGCCATCAGGCCGAAGGCCCCACCAACGCAGGTTCCCAGGAAGCCGCTCCTGGCCGCGTCAACATCCGGGCGCTCGATCAGCCACTGGTAGGCCAGCGCGAAGTTCTCTACATCGTCCGGATCGAAACGCAGATCGCGCATCGCGGGCGACCAGTGGAGGAGCGTCGCGAAGCCGGCACGCGCCAGCGCCGCACCGAGGCGAGGCACCTGGGGATGCTCGACGGCAAAGGGGACGACGCCGAGGCAGACGAGCAGGCCAGGATGGGGACCGCCCGCGGCGGGCCGGTACAGGTCTCCCTCGACCACACCATGCCGCGTCGCATAGTGGACTCGCTCGACCACCGGCGGGGTGGTGAGCCAATCCACTGGCCGGGACGGCAGCATCGGGAAGACGTTGAGCAGGAAAACCGCCGACCTACCCACCGCGCGGAGCGACCGCGCCGCGTTGGCGAGGACACGGCGCGCCGATCGGACGGCGCGCCGCAGAGGGGCCGCAAGCCTGGATGCCGCGCCAGGAAGAGCAGGACACCGGCTGACTTTTGTTGCCATAGCAAACCTTGTCCTCTTGCTACGCTCCCGCCACACAGCAACTGCCCCGGGCGGGGCTACTCGCTACCGTGAGTGTCTCCGCTGGCGGTTGCTCATAACGTAGCAATCCATAACCAACAGATAAATGGTCGCCCCCTGGGCAGCCAGCCACGATTTGGACAGTTCAACAACTGATATTGTCCCGGTGAATGCCGCGCGGGGCGTGCTCATGATGCCCGCCTTCCGAAACTTCCAGCATGGCTCCTCTGTCATTGCCTGGGAGCGTAGCGAGCGCAGGTAAACGGCCGGGACAACCGAGGTAACGCGCCAGTCAATAGGGCCGCACTGCCGGCCGTTATTGTTGACGCCGGGAGGATTTACCCAGCGTTGACCTGCGGCAACGGCCCGCGCTCCCTGGCCGGGCTAGCATGGTCCTGAACGGCGGCCCACGCTGCCGCGCCTGCCGTACCGGCTTCCTCGCCGGAAACCGGCCACTGTGGGCGGCGAGCGCCTATGGCGGCGGTCGCGCTCCTGGCGACCACGATTGGCATGGTCGCGTGGCCGCCGTGTGCAGGTGACGCGTGGGCTAAAGGAGGGTAGTAGCATGAACGCCGCGACTGTGGGCACCATGCGTGCCGCACGCGCGCCGGCCGCCGCTGGCGCGGACCCAGCCTGGCGCCCGCTCTACCGGGCGGGCGGCGCGGCGGCACTCCTGGCGACGCTCGCTTACATCGTCGCCACCGTCGTGGACTTCACGGTACCGGCGGCGCCGGCCGACGGCGGGGCGGCCACGCTCGACTACATCGCCGGCCACCGGGCCGTCTACATCGTGGAGCAGATCCTCTGGCTGGCCCCCAGCATCCTGCTCGTGGTCACCGTCCTGGCGCTCGCGGTGGCCCTCAGGGGCCTGAGCCAGACCGCCGCTACCATCGGCGGCCTCCTCGGCGTCGCTTCCTGGGCGCTCACGCTAGTCTACCCGGCCACCGGCGGTGGCGCACCCGCGCTGGTCTACCTGAGCGACCGCTACGTGGCCACCGCCGACGCGGCGCAGCGAGCAGCCTACGCCGCCGCAGCCGAGACGTTCATCGCGCTCAACATCGTCCCGACCGCCGTCGGCGTCCTGGAGCCGGTCGGCATCCTCATTCTCTCTTGGATCATGCTGCGGGGCGTCTTCGGCCGCGGCGTGGCCTACCTGGGCCTCGTCACCGGCGCGGTGGGCATCGTCAGCGAGGCGCTGCGGCCGGTGCTCGGCATCGCCTACATCGGATACGGCCTGCTCCTCTTCGCCTGGCTCATCGCGATCAGCTGGGCGCTCGCCCGGCTGGCGCGCGATGAAGGTGCGCGCGGCGCAATACCCGTAGGGAGGGCGCCATGAACGCTGACAGGCTGGCGCGCGTGACCGGGGTGGCGGGGCTGGCTCTGGTGGTCTTCGCCCCCGGCCAGTTCTCGCTCTACGTGCAGGGCGACCCCGCCGTCTCTGTCTGCGACGGCGCCGCGTTCCGCGCTGCCTGCGTACCGGGGATGTATGGCGGCCCCGTGGACGCCAACGGCTGCTACAACGAGGGCGGCAGGAGGCCGACAGGGCAGCGGCCGGTGGGGCCACCCGATCTCGCACGAAAGGAGGGGCGGCAATGAACGGCGCGCACATGGCGGCTGGCGAGTCGGTCACTATGCAGACCACGACGCTCACGACGGTGGTGAGGGCAGTACGGCTTCGGTACGCGGTGCTGTTCGTGTTGCTGCTGGGGGTGGTCTACTGGACGGGCATTCATCCCTGGATGATGAACTGGGGCTCCACCGTGTCTGAGCGACAAATGGTCCTCCCCGGCGATGATCTGCATCCGAACGGGGCCGGGCGAACGACCCAGGCGATCACGATCAACGCGCCGGACGATGCCGTCTGGCCGTGGCTGGTCCAGGTCGGCCAGGACCGCGCCGGCTTCTATACATATACCTGGCTCGAAAATCTCACCGGCGCCGATATCCATAATGCGAACGCGATCCACCCAGAGTGGCAGCACCTGGCCGTGGGCGATGCCTGGCGGCTCGTCCCACCCGAGTACCTCTTTGGCCTCGGCAAAGGCGCGGTCACGCCGGTGCTGCTCGTCGAGCCGGGCCACGCGCTCGTGCTCCAGATGTGGGGCGCCTACGTGATCGAGCCGATTGACGCGCACACGACGCGGCTGCTCGTACGCGGCTACGCCACCCCGGCCGGCCCGGTGGCCAGGCTGATGACGACGATGGTCCTGGACCCACTGGTCTTCACCATGTCACGGCCCATGCTGCTGGGACTCAAGGCACGCGCTGAGGGCCACCCGGCAGCGCCCGCCGCCCTCATGGCCGCCGCGCACCTCGGCTGGGCTATCGCCGGGATCGCCGTCGCCGGGCTGTTCCTGCGCCAGCGCCGCCGGTACTGGCTGACACTCCCGGCTGTGGCGGCGCTGCCCGCGCTGCTGGCAGCCCACGATCTCCAGGCCGGGCTTGCCGCATTTCTCGCCGCCGGCATCACCACCCTCGGGTTCCTAACCTTCGGCCGCAGCTGGTGGGGTTCCTTCCTCATCATCGGGTCGCTCGTACTGCTGACGCTGCTGCTCGCGCCCGATGCCTACATTGCGCTTGGCCTCGCGTTCGCGCTGGTTTTCCTGGCGGCTGGGGGCGCGATTGTCGCCACGCGCGCCGGCGCTCTGGGTGGCGCGTCACGGCAGATGGCCGCGACGGCGCGGTAGCGTGGTCGGGAGAGGGTTCGACAGAGGATGTTCGAGACGGTGACGGCGTTGGGCGAAGGGTCGGACCCGGACCGATAAGCAAGGCGCGCGGCGCCACAAGGAGGTTACCATGAACGCAACACCACACGCGACGCAGCCGGTCCAGGGGTTCCTCGCCACAGCGCAGCAGGTCGCCTTCCAGCCGCGGGAGTTCTTTGCGCGGCTGCCCCGGCGCGGGGACTACGCCGGCCCGCTGCTCTTCTATCTCGTCTGCATTGAGGTCTCGGCGTTCTTCGGCGGGCTGCTACGAGCGACCAGCGTGCCGTGGCAGTACGGCCCCGTGTGGCAGCAGACGCCAGGGACCGTCGCCGGCTGGATCGCGGCGCTGATCGCCGCCCCGATTGGTGGGACCATTGGCCTCGTCATCCTCTCTGGGGTTGTGCATCTACTGGTGCTGCTGGTCATCGGCCCTGGCAACGCAGGCTTCGAGGCGACCTTCCGGGTCGCGGCATACACCGGGGTCACGAACCTGGTGACCTGGATCCCGGTCGTCGGCCCGCTGGTCGGGCTGTACGGGATCTACCTCGCCATCGTCGGCATCCGCCAGCTACATGGGACGACGACCGGTAAAGCAGCGGCGGTCGTCCTCCTGCCGTTCCTGGTGATCTTCGCGCTGCTCTGGCTGGCTCTCCTGGCAGCCCTGGCGGCGGTGTTCGGCTTCGTTATTGCCAGCCGGTGACCAAGGGAGGCTGGTCCTACGCTCCCCGCGCCTGTTTCTAGGCGCGGGGAACCGATGAGTGAAGGAGGGTACACCGATGACCACAACGACCGTGACGACCGCGCCGCGCGAGATCCGACCCCGGGTTCCGAGCACGCGCGTCCTGCTCGCCGTCAACCCGTTCGTCGAAGCGATCCTGCGCTCGCCGCTCCATCGCCTGCTCAGCAAGCAGGTGCTGCTGCTGACCTATACCGGCCGGAAGACAGGGGCGCGCTACACCTTCCCGGTCGGCTACAGCCGCGAGGGGGATACCCTCACGATCGTGTCCACGCGCCACTGGTGGCAGAACCTGCGGAGCGGCGCGCCGGTGATCGTGCGTCTCCAGGGCCGCCGCCGCACGGCGCGCGCCGACGTGATCGCGGAACCCGACGCGGTGCTGGCCGAGGTGGAGCGCCTTGTGGCCCGGTATGGACGCAGGGACGTCAGCCGGCGCATGTACCTTGCGCTCGACACGACGCCTCCACCCACGCGTGATGAACTTGCCCGGGCGCTACGGGGCTGGGTGGTCATCCACCTCCGCCTGGAGGCCGGGGCGGCAGAAGGAGAGCGTGATGACGACAAGCAGTGAGGCCACGGCAACGGCGGAAACGGCAGGCGCGCCCCGCACTGAGGGGTGGCAGATACGCCGGCGGCGCGAGCCAGCGCGCCAGCGGACGGGCCGTGTCGTGCCCTTCCCGAAGATCCAGCAGATGGAGACCGACTGGCTGGAACTTGAGCGCCACCAGCACCTCATGCACGGTCTCTTCGAGGTGGACGTCACCGAGACGCGCCGCGCCATCCGGGCCTACCGCGCCCGGAACGGGGCGCCGCTCTCCCTGACGGCCTTCCTCGTCCACTGCCTCGCGTGCGCCGTCGCCGCGGACCCGGCGATGCAGGCGTATCGCCTGGGGCGGCGCCGGCTGGTGCTCTTTCCCAACGTTGATGTCGGCATCATGGTGGAGCGCGAGGTAGAGGGGTCACGGATCCCCGTGGGGGCCGTCATCCAGGCGGCCGACACGAAAGACCTGGGCGCGATCCAGCAGGAGATCCGCGCGGCGCAGAACGCCGACCTGGAGACTGTCGCCACGCGCGCCTTCCCGCGCTGGCTGCGCCCGCTGCTCGTGCGCGGGCTGGCCGCCTGGCTGGCGCTACCCGCTGTGTTCCGGCGCGCAGTCTGGGCCAGGGCGATCCGCAATCCCTACCGCCGCAAGCGCCTCCAAGGGACAGTAGGGCTGACGGCGGTGGGCATGTTTGGGCGCGGCGCCGGCTGGGGCCTCGCCCCGATGAACCACACCCTGACCCTGGTCGTCGGCGGGCTGGCGCACAAGCCGGGCCTGGTCGCCGGGCGCATCACGGAGCGCGAGTACCTGTGCCTGACTCTGACGCTCGACCACGACGTTATCGAGGGCGCGCCAGCGGCGCGCTTCGTCCGGCGGCTGGCCGACTTGATCGAGAGTGGCGCGGGCCTCCAGGCGCCCACTCCGGAGCCGGCCGGGCTGGTGACGCCTCGCTAGCGCCCGCTGCAAGAGACGCCTGAGACCAGGAACAGTCTCCTCGGGCGGGGGAGGAGCGACGAACATGAGGAAATTGATTCCGCAGGCCGTGGCCGCCGGGAGGATGGTAGCGTTGACTCTTGCACCGTTCGCCGGCAGGCGAGTTCGGGGGAAGCCCGCACCGAACCGGACGCCCCAGAGCGATTTCTTTGCGGCGATCGACGCTTATCTCGAACGACAATTGGCGCTCCTACATGTCCCAGGTGCGACCTTCGCGATCGTTGAGGGCGACAAGATCGTCCACCTGCACAGCTTCGGCAAAGCGCGCCCTGGCGGTGAAGCGACGACTGCTCAGACGCCGTTCGCCGTTGGCTCTCTCACCAAGTCCTTCACCGCCCTGGCGGTGATGCAGCTCGTAGAAGCCGGTGAGGTTGAGTTGGATGCCCCGGTTCAACGCTACTTGCCCTGGTTCCGAGTCGCGGACCCCCAGGCATCCGCCGAGATCACCGTGCGCCACCTGTTGAACCAGACGAGTGGCCTGCCTCAGTCAGCCGGGCTGCGTCCCCTGGCTGATTTCGACGATCGGCCTGGCGCTGGCGCACGACAGGCGCGCTCACTTTCCACGCTCAAACTCACTCGCCCGGTTGGCGCGGTGTGGGAATACAGCAACATGAACTACAACCTGCTGGGATTGATCGTTGCGGCTGTCAGTGGTGAATCGTACGGGGACTACATCCAGAACCACATCTTCACCCCGCTGGAGATGACCCACAGTTATACTTCCCAGGCCCAGGCGCAACAAAACGGCATGGCGGTGGGCAGCCGCTACTGGTTCGCCATTCCCGTCACCGCGCCGAACCTGCGACTCCCGCGCGGTTCACTCCCATCCGGACAACTGATCTCCGGCGCTGAAGATATGGCCCACTACCTGATCGCGCAGGTGAACGAAGGCCGCTACGGCGATGTCCAACTCCTCTCGCCCGCAGGCATCGCGGAACTCCATCGTCCGGCGGTGGCAGCCAGGGCGATGGGTCTTTCGTTTGGTCATTATGGCATGGGCTGGTTCACCGAGGTCATCGGCCGGACGAGAATCGTCTCGCACTCCGGCACCCAGCCCCACTTCTTTGCCTATATGGCCCTCCTGCCGGAGCAGAAGAAAGGCGTGATCTTGCTCCTCAATGCCAACCACTTAATGATGGACAGACTGGTCTTTACGCGGGTTGGGGCAGGTGTAGCCGCGCTGCTCGCCGGTGATGAGCCTGTGCCCAGCAGGTTCGGCGCGGCTATGCCCTGGGCGCTGCGGTCACTGTTACTCGTCCCGGTCCTTCAACTTGCCGGTGTCGCCGCCACGGTGCGAATGCTCCGCCGCTGGCATCGAGATCCGACCAGCCGTCCAAGCCGTGGCGCGATATTGCGGCGCCATATCCTGCTGCCGCTGCTGCCGGATGTGCTCGTGACCTTGCCCTTGCTTGGTATGCTATGGAGCGGCGCCCTCAACGTCATGCTTCTTTTCATGCCCGATATTACCTGGCTCTCCCTGGCCTGCGGTAGCGGTGCGCTGGCCTGGCTGGTCCCGCGCACCGGGCTAGTCCTCCGCATAGTGCGCAAGCCGCCAGCGGCCTGAGCGCTCGAGGAGTAGCAGGGAACTACTTCAGACGCCGCGCTGGCCTTGCGGCGATCAGTCAGGCGACGATGTTGCGCCGCTGAAAGATGATGCGGGCCGCCACGGTGCAGGCAAGGGTGACGACCAGAAGCGCCATCGTCTCCGGGCCGGGTATGGCGCCATTCGCCGTACCCGAAGCGCCTTCAGCCATGCAATGCCCTCCACGGCGACCAGCTGGCCCTCGAGAATGACGCCGGCCTTATCGGCGACGAGTTGGGCGCCCCGCGCCGATTCAACACACCACTACACGCGCGGCGGCCATACAGGCGCGATCGGTCGCCGCCGAGCATGCAGCCACGAGGTGGTTACGGTGGTTGCCGGCGGTAAGATGGCAAGTGAATACCATCGGCCCTGCGCTGTTGCGAGCAGCGAGCTACCCTGGCGCGTTTACGAAATATTTCCCTTCCGTTACTCACCCAGCAACGTTACCGGCGTATCCTGCGGCCAGGCAAGAGGAGCGTGTGCCGTGTCGCTCTCGTCACCAACGCAGACCCGTATGGCCGTGCAACGGTCTCTGGCCGCTTGCTCCCATGCAGGGGTCGCCTGGCCAGGAAGGGACAGGCGCGGCACTCCAACGGCTACATACCGGCGGCCACTGGAGTCAACACCGTAGCAGCCGGACCGAGGCGGACCGAAGTCTCGCCTCGAGTTGAGTTCATCGCGTGGGAGGCTGAATCATGAGCAAGACGATAGTGGCGCCACTGGATGGGTCCAGACTCGCGGAACGCGCCTTGCCGTACGCTGCGCTGCTCGCTCAGCGCCTGACCGCGCGCGTGCATCTGGTGCGCGCGACGCAGGCGGCCGTGCATGAGGCGCGTGTCACGGTGCTGCATGAGGCACGAGCGTATCTCGAGCGGACGGCGAGCGAGCTGGCCGCGCAGGGCGTGGAGGTGACATCGGAAGCTGTCTATGGCGACGCCGCCACACACCTGGCGCAGGTGGCGCGGCAGCAGTCCGCGTTGATGCTCATCATGGCGACGCACGGCCGCAGCGGCTTCAGTCATGCCGCACTTGGGAGCGTCGCCGAAGCGGTGCTCCGCCACGCCCCTGCGCCCGTGTGGCTCATCGGGCCGCGAGTGCCGGCGCCGCCGCTGATCATCAACGAACCGGCGCCACGGATCGTCGTCCCTCTCGACGGTTCGTCCTTCGCCGAGGAAGCGCTTGTCGTCGCCGCCGAACTGGGGACGGTATTTGGCGCCGAATTGATCCTCGTGGGCGCGGTGTTACCGGCTGAGCCGGACCCCACCGGCGCGACTGGCGATGTCGCCGCGTACCTGGCGACAGAACTGGCTGAACGGGAGGATAGCGCACGCGCCTACTTGCGCCGCGTCGCATGTGCCTGTCCGGTAGAGATACCCCGCCTCCGGTTGGAAGTGCGCGTCGGTGAACCGGCGGCCGTAATCCAGGCCGTCTGCGAAGACACGGGGGCCACATTCGTGGTCATGGCAACGCATGGCCGGACGGGGTTGCTGCGGCTGGTTCTCGGCAGCGTCGCCACGGCGGTGCTCCGCACGAGCACTGTGCCGGTGCTGGCGGTACGGCCGGGCGTGCGCCGGCCATCGGCTGAAGGATAAGCCGGCGCCAAGAGCAGGCGGTGTAGGCGTATCCATGAAGGGAGAGCGGCGATGAATGAACCATCTTTGCGGACGATCCTGCTCGCGACAGACGGCTCGCCGGATGCGGCTTTGGCGGCCCGCGCGGCCGTTGATCTTTGCCAGCAGACTGGCGCGCGGCTCCACGTCGTCCACGCCTGGCGCCTGCCGATGCTGGCAGCCGCCGGGACCGGCCCGGGGTACCCCGACCGACCGGACACCGGGCACACTAGCGACTATGAAGCCTATGAGCGGCAGGCGGAGCAAGTACTGACGGACGAGTTGGTCGCGCTCCGGCATGCCGGGCTGCACGGGGTAGTGGAGCATCTGTGCGAGGGCCGCCCTGCCGAGCAGATTGTGCAACTTGGCGCGACCTTGCCTGCGGACCTCATCGTCATCGGCAGCCGTGGGCTGGGGCCGGTGCGCCGGCTCGTGCTTGGTAGCGTTTCCGAAGGTGTCGTCCACGCGGCCACCTGTCCGGTGCTCGTTCTTCGTGGTGGACCGGACGCCTGGCCGCCACGTTGGCTGGTTATCGGCGACGATGGCTCGCCAACGGCCAGCCGGGCAGCGACGCTGGCGGCGCGACTTGGTCAGTACTTCCAGAGTCACGCCGTGCTGGTGCATTCGACTCCCGACCTGCCGCGCGCACCGTACCAGACGGCAGCCGAGCAGCAGCAGCAGCGCGATACTGCGTTGCAAGAAGCAGAGGTTGCCCTGGCCCTCCAGGCGCAACGGCTGACCCCGCTGCTGGGCCAGCCGCCTGCCAGGCGCGTCTCGATAGACGATCCCGCCCGCCTGCTCATCGCGACCGCCGA
>DASUBC010000479.1:0-4728 GCA_035763465.1 Thermomicrobiales bacterium | reverse complement strand
GCAGCCGTTCGCGCCCAGGTGGTGCGCGACGTCATCGAGTTTGTGCGGATTACGCTTATGGGCGCGGCCGAGTTGCCCGGCGAGTTCGCGCTGGCCCGTGGCGTAGACATTGACGGTGAAGACGCCGGTGCGCCGGATAATGCCGATCGAGTGGCCGTCGTTCTCGACCGCGACCATGATCGCGGGCGGCTCGAAGGCCGCCTGGGTCAGCCAGTTCGCGGTAAAGGCGTTGCGGTCCTCGCCATCGGCGACGGTGACGGCGTACATCCCGAACGGGAAGCGCCGGAGCATCGTCTTCTTCGCGGCGGCATCCATTGGCTTGTCCCTCCTCAGCAGTAATGATGCGTTTCTGGCGGCATTGTACCAGTTTCGCCCTCATCCCAGTTGAACGCGGAACGCGGAATGGGAACGCGGAATAGGGAACTCCCTCGTCCCCTCTCCCGTGTGACCGGAGAGGGGACCGGCGAGCGTCAGCGAGCCAGGGGTGAGGGTTGACGGACTGAGGACCGCCCGCTCACACAATTTCCAGCGTCGTCGTCGCGGCGACATGGGCCGGCTCGTCGGGCGGCACGATCTCGATAATCTCGAAGCCAGCGAAGCAATCGCCGGTGCTGACTGTCTGGCCGGTAATCGCGGCCCGCAAGCGCGCGTATGCTTCTTCGCCGGTTGCGGCAGCGGCGCCGTCCATGCGCTGCAAAACAACAATCTCGGCCAGTGATTCCGTGTTCATCGCCCCTCACAGACATAAGAATGCCAAGAGTTGAACCAACGCACCTTGGGAGGCACGCGGCGCTCTTGGCGCCAGCATTCTTCGCATGATGCGTGCCACCGCGCGGCGCGGCGACCAGAATCGGCGTCGTTGTTGGGCCTCAGACCCTACGGTATACTATCAAGGAGTGACTGCGGCGCGAGCTGGCGCGGCTGGCTGGATTGCGGCAACTTGCTCGGCTGGGGAGACGGTCCTTCGTGGCGGAAATCAGCGCGGCAGAATTGAGCCAGGATCGCCGGCCAGCCGCATGGCGTGGCCGACGCTGGCTGTTGCTGGCGGTCGTCGCGGCTGTCGCGGCGCTGCTGGGATTGCTCTATTTTGGATTGCAGCGCGGCCCGAGCGCCGATGTCGGCGGCGTGGTGCCCTTGAACCGCCCCGCGCCGGACTTCACGGTCAAGACATTAGATGGTCATACCCTGCGCCTGAGCGACCTGCGTGGGCAGACGGTGGTGCTAAACGTCTGGGGTTCGTGGTGCGTGCCGTGCCAGCAGGAATCGGCCGAGCTCAATCGCTCGTACAGCCAGTATCAGCATCAGAACGTGATCTTCGTCGGCCTGGCCTGGAATGACCAGGAAGACCAGGTGCGAAAGTTCGTCCAGCAGTATGGCGTTACCTATCCGGTCGGTCTCGACACCGACGGGCATATCGCGATCGATCTCGGCATCACCGGCGTGCCGGAAACCTTCCTGATTGACACCTCGGGGCAGTTGAAGGAGAAATGGGTCGGGCCGATTACCGCCGACCGGCTCAGTGCGTTGCTGACTCCCCTGGTGCGTTGACAACGATCGTAGGTCGGAACGTCGCGGATCGAAGGTCCAGGGTACAGTGAGCGCCGGGCAGCTCCTGCTGGTAGTGATGCTCTGGGCGCATGTGCTGGCGACGATTGTCTGGCTCGGCGGCGGCGCTTACTCGACGTTGATTCTGGCGCCACGGCTGCGTGAACTGAATGATGAAGAGGCCGTCACGCGCATCCGGCGCGGCACGGGCGCCGAGTTTGGCCGGTGGATCAACGCTGCGATCGTCGTCTTTATTGTCAGTGGTGTGTTTCTGACGTTCGATCGACTGGCGAATCGTGGCGCTACGCCAGCATATGGCATCGTCCTGGCCTTCAAGGTTGGTCTGGCCTGCTGGACGTTCGCAATCGCGCAGGGGTTGCGCCGCCGGCGCGCGTTACGGCCGGACGCGGGGTGGCTGGTAAGGTTGCGCTGGCAGCTCGGTTCGCCCCGCCTGTTACTCTGGCTTGGCGCGATCATCGTGTTGCTGGCGGCGGTATTGAAAGTGCTGTACGAAGCGGCGCTGGGGGGGGCGTAAGTCCCGGAACTGCCGCATCACCCGGACGAGCGGAGGAAACGCGCATGGCGGAGAGTGTGCTGGGCCGGCCGAGAGTCGTAGGCGCGATGGGAGCGCAGCGTGGCCGCCGGGGCAGCAAGCGTTGGCAGTTGGCGATTGTCCTGCTGGTCATTGCGAGCGCGGTTGGCTATCTGGTCTACAGCGGCCTCCGCACGAACGTCTACTACCAGACGGTCAGCGAGTTGCAGGCGAGTGGCGGCGCGCATGGCCGCCAGGTGCGCGTCGCGGGCGACGTGGTAGATGGCTCGATCGTGCGTGAAGAAGGCTCGTCGGTCGTCCATTTCCAGATCACCGACGGCACCGGCGGCACCCTGCCCGTCACCTACAGCGGCGCGGTGCCGGACATTTTCGGACCAGGCATTCAGGTCGTGGTCGAGGGCAAGTATCATTCCGACACCGGCTTCGCCGCCGACACGATGCTGGCAAAGTGCCCGTCGAAGTTCGCCGCCGCGACGCCGGGGCAATGAATGAGTAGGCGGTAGGGAGTAGTTGGTAGACGGTAGTTGCTCAGTATTGGCACCGTGCCAGTCTATCAGCCTTGCCTCGTTGAAAAGAACTACCGCCTGCCGCCTGGAGACTATGAATGGCTGACATCGGACAAATCGCCGTCTTCGCCGCGTTCCTCATTACCATACTGGGGGTGGGCGCGGCGCTGTTCGGCTGGCGTAAGAATGCGGCCGAGTTTGTCGCCAGTGCGCGGCACGCGGTCTTCGCGCTGGCCGGGCTGCTCTTCCTGGCCTCCGCCGTACTGGTGACGGCGTTCCTCAGCCACGACTTCTCGCTCGTGTACGTCGCGGAGCACTCCAATCGGGCGATGCCCAGGGCGCTGGTCGGCGCGGCGTTTTACAGCGGCATGGAAGGGTCGCTGCTCTACTGGGCGACGATGCTTGGTCTGCTCGGCACCGCCGCGACGGTGACGCTGTGGCGCACGAGCCGGCAGGGTTCGCGGATCGCCGCGCAACTGCTGCCGCCCTTTACGGCCACTCTCCTCGGCGTCGAAGCCTTCTTCACCTTCCTGCTGAGCTTCGTCGCGCGCCCCTTCGCGCAAATCCCCGGCCTGCCGCCCGCTGACGGGCAGGGGCTGAACCCACTGCTCCGCGACTGGGGGATGCTGATTCACCCGCCGATGCTGCTGGCCGGCTACATGAGCTGGACGATCCCTTTCTGCTTCGCGATCGCCGCGCTGGTCAGCGGCCGGGTGGATAACGACTGGCTACCCCTGGTGCGGAAGTGGACGATTTTCGCCTGGGCGGTCCTCGGCTTCGGTAACCTGCTCGGCGCGTGGTGGGCCTACCACGTCCTCGGCTGGGGCGGCTACTGGGGCTGGGACCCCGTTGAGAACTGCGCGATCATGCCCTGGCTGACCGGCACGGCCTTCCTGCACTCCATTCAGATTCAGGAGCGGCGCGGCACGCTGAAGATCTGGAATATGGCGCTGATCACACTCACCTTCTGCCTCTCGATCTTCGGCACCTTCGTCGTTCGCAGCGGCGTGCTGCAATCGGTCCATTCGTTCGCGTTGTCGTCCATCGGGCCGTATTACTTCTCCTTCCTGGCCGTTGTCGCGATTCTGTCGGTCGCGCTCCTCTTCTGGCGCATGCCGGCATTGCGGGCTGAACGCGACCTCGACTCGCTGATCTCGCGTGAAGCCGCTTTTCTGCTGAACAATCTGCTCTTCCTGGCGGCGACCTTCGCAATCTTCTGGGGCACGATTTACCCCCTGCTCTCCGAAGCGGTGCGCGGCCTCAAGGTCAGCGTCGGCGCGCCCTACTTCCAGCGCGTCACCGGCCCGATTCTGCTCGGCGTGGTGCTGCTGATGGGCATTGGGCCGCTGCTCCCTTGGCGGCGCGCGTCGCAGCGCCAGTTACAGCGCGCTTTCCTCGCGCCGCTCATCGCGGCGCTGGCGCTGACGATCGTGGCGGCTGTCGTTGGGGTGCGGCAGGCGCCCGCGCTGGTCGGCATCTTCTGCTGCTTCTTTGTTGCCGCCACGATCGTCGCCGAATTCTGGCAGGGCGCGCGGGCGCGGCGGCGGGGCGTTGGCGAGAGTTACCTGGCCGCGATCTACTGGTTGCTGCGCCGCAATGGGCGGCGTTATGGCGGCTATATCATCCATCTCGGCATCGTCGCGGTTGCGCTCGGCGTGATCGGCTCGCAGCTCTACCAGGTCGAACGCGAAGTGACGCTGACGCCAGGGCAAACGGCGCAGGTCGGGCAGTATACGCTTGTCTACAACGGACGGCGTGAGTACACCGACGCCGACCGGCGCGTTGACGAAGCCGTGCTCCAGGTGCGGAACGGCGATCAGGTACTCGACGAAATGCGCCCGACAAAATCCTTCTACCAGGGTTTCGAAGACCAGGCGACGACCAGCGTCGCCATTCGCACAACCCCGCTGGACGACCTCTACGTCGTTCTCAATACCTGGGACAGCAAGAGCGCGTCCTTCCTGATCGCCGTCAACCCGATGGTCGTCTGGCTCTGGTCCGGCGGCCTGGTAGTGCTTATCGGCACGGTCTTCACCCTCTGGCCGCGCCCGGCCGCGCGCCGCGTGCGCGTGACCGAACCAGCGCGCGGCAGGGCGGTGGCCTATGGTGACTAGAGTGAAGGGG
>DASUBC010000478.1:0-6673 GCA_035763465.1 Thermomicrobiales bacterium | reverse complement strand
GAGCCGGTGAAGGAGCGCGGCGACGTGGCGGGCGCGCAGCAAATCCGCCAGCCAGTGTCCGCCAAGCGCCGCGAACGCAGCGATGATGAGCTGCGGCAGCGGCAGCATGATCAGCAAGTGGGTCGGCTCCAGGCCGGAGAGGGTGAAGGCGCTCTGCACGAAGACCGCCGCCAGGAAGGTCAGCAGGAAGACGACGATGTTGCGCCAGCGCCGGTAGGCCGGCGCCAGGCAGACGAGCGCCAGCAACCCGAAGGTGCTGAGGACAAACACCGGGGTAGTAAGGAAATTGGTGTGAACGCGGCCGAGCCACCAGAAGTACGAGCCATCCAGCACCACCTGGAACGCGCCCGCCTGATGCAGCAGATTTGACGCTACATCGGCGTTGTTGACCCCTTTCTCAGTATGCCCCAGATTCGCCAGGATCACCTTGATCGTGCCGCCGCTGGCGAGGTTATAGCCGAGCAGCGGCGCGGCCCCCAGCAGCAAACCGCCCAGCGCGGCAAGCGCGGCAGTGCGCGTCAGCGGCAGTGGCTCATGAAATAAAGCACTGAACGGTTTAGGTCGTGCGCCATTGTCCGGCCAGCGCCAGGCGACGAGCCGCACCGCAATAACGCCGGCCAGCGCGCCGAAGATGTACCAGAGAAAGAGAATCTTTGTGCTGAGGCCGATGCCGACGAGCAGCCCAGCCAGCGCCAGCCACCAGTCATGCCGGCCGGCGCGCGGCCACACGCCGGTGCGCGCCGAGCGCCGCCAGCGGAGAAAGCAGAGATTCGCGCCGAGCGCCAGCGGCACAACTTGAATTACGACGTAGACGCCGACCCGCGACCAGAAGATCAGCGACGGACTGCATGCCAGCAGCCAGACGGCGAGCACGCCCGCCGCGCGTCCGAAGAGTGCGCGGCCGAAGGGGTAGGTCAGCAGAATCGCCAGCGCCGCAAAGCCGATCGTCATGGCGCGCACGGGGCCAACGCCAACCCCGAAGATGGCGAACAGCGGCAGCACGGCGTATGTGCTGCTGACGCCCTGATAATCGCTGATCATCAGCGGCAGGTCATGGCCGAACAGGTGCAGGCCAACGCCCCGATTGAGATCAACCGGCTGGCCGAGGACAAGTTGCATCGCCGGGACGACGTCGTAGGCTTCGTCGTTGTAGAGTCCCGGCAGGCGCCACTGATGCGCTGCGACCGCGACGAACAGCGCCAGGGCCAGCGCGACGAGCAACCAGTCCACGACCACTGGCACAGCCCGACCCGTGGTCTGGTAGCCGGACGCGGCGGTATCAAGCGCGCTTGACGGCGCACCTGGCGGCGCGATTGTCAGGCTCCGGGTGGGTTTCGGTAGGTAAATGCGTGTACTCCGCGCTACACTAGCGTTTCAGCAGCAGGCGCGGCCAGTCGCCGCGTTCGTTTCACTGTGCAGTATAACGGGGAACCGCTGGATTAGTGACGAGTGATGAGTGACGAGTGACGAGAGGAGATGGTCGGCGCGGTGTTGTCCCGTTGGCACGATGCCGCCGAGGTGTACCCCGGATTGCAATCCGGGGCTAGGGGCTGCGGCCACGAAGTCCCCGTAAGGGGACTGGGTTTACCTTGATGCCGGGGCTGGTTGGCTGGCGCAATGGTTGACCAGCCCCAGCCCGCGCAGGCGGGCTTCGTGGCGGCGCAGCCGTCCCCAGCCCAGGGCTTTAGCCCCAGGGCGCTCTCAGCGCCACTGCGCCCGCCAGCCAGCACCGTGCTGACACGAACCACTCATTGCTGGAAAGGAACGTTCGATGCCATTGAAAGCCCTGGTGTTATCGGGCGGCAAGGGGACGCGCCTGCGCCCGCTGACGCATACGATGGCGAAGCAACTGGCCCCGGTGGCGAATCAGCCGGTATTGTATTACGTGATGCGGCATCTGGCGGACGTCGGCATCCGCGAGGTCGGGGTCATTATCTCGCCCGAGACCGGCGCGCAGATTCAGGAGGCTCTGACGCCGAACCCGTGGGGCTTTCAGTTGACGTTCATCGAGCAGGCGCAGCCGCTGGGTCTGGCGCAGGCGGTCAAGACGGCGCGGCCCTTCCTGCAAGACGACCCATTCGTGATGTACCTGGGCGACAACCTGCTCGGCCAGGGTCTCCAGCCGTTAATTGACCAGTTCACGAACGCGCACGCCGACGCCGCGATCCTGCTCAAAGAAGTCCCCAACCCACGCGCGTTCGGCGTCGCCCAGGTGGACAGCGAGGGGCGGGTGATCACGCTGGTCGAGAAGCCGCAGAATCCGCCAAGCAACCTGGCCCTGGTCGGCGCGTACGTCTTCTCGTCGGCAATTCACGAGGCGATCGATCAGATCACCCCCTCCTGGCGCAACGAACTGGAGATCACCGATGCGATCCGCTGGCTGCTGGAAGCGGGTCGGCCTGTACGGAGTTCGCTGCTGGAAGCCTGGTGGCTCGACACCGGCAAGAAGGACGACTTGCTGGAAGCGAATCGCATCGTGCTGGACGATGTCGCCAGGCAAGCGATCGCCGGCGACGTCTCTGCTGATAGCACGATTGCCGGCCGTGTGACGATCGAGCCGGGCGCGGTGGTGCGCGGCAGCACGATTCGTGGCCCGGCAATCATCGGCGCGAACACGCAGATTATTGATACCTTCATCGGCCCGTTCACCAGTATCGGGCGCGGTTGCCGCGTCGAACAGTCGGTAATCGAGCACGCGGTCGTGCTCGACGGCGCGCAGGTGCTCGGCGTCGCGCGCCTGGACGATAGCGTCCTGGGTAAGAACGCCGTGGTCCGCAAAGTCGCCACGAACCACAACACCTACCGGCTGATGATCGGGGACGACTCAGAGGTGATTCTGTAGCGAGGTGGTACTATTACAGGGTGCGTAATGGGGCGCCATCGCCTATTGCCGAGGTAGCGGGCGATGATCCAGGCAACCGAGCAATTCTACGTCGTAACCGATCAGGATATTCTCAGCGGTGAACCAATCATCCGGGGCACGCGCACGCCCGTGCGCGCGGTTGTTGAGCTGTGGCGCATGGGTCTGGCCCCAGAAGAGATGCAACAGGGCCTGCCCCATCTCACCCTGGCCCAGGTTTTCGGCGCATTGAGTTACTACAGCGACCACCGAGAAGAGATCCTGCGGCACATCGCGCGCAATCGTATTGCCGACGAGGAGCTGACAGGCGGTTGAAACCGCAGCTGAAGGCTGCGGCCACGAAGCCCGCCTGCGCGGGCTAAGTTCGCTACCAACCGTGGTGATTGATCGCCAAGGTCGTCATCTTCCTAGTCCGGCGTAGGCCGGACTTCGTGGCCCCGCAGGGACCGGGATACCCGCCTGCGGGTCGCGCGGTTTCAACCGCCAGCAGCCTTCCCCCAACAGGTATCCATTCAACCCTTCCGCGCTCCGCTCACTGTTCCTCCATGTCGCCCCAGTTCATGCCGCTCTTGACTTCGACGTCGAGCGGCACGGCGAGGTGGACATCGTCGCCGACGCCGACCATGATGCGGCGGGCGAGCGCGTACAGCGCGTCTACTTCCGAGCGCGGCGCTTCGAAGATCAGCTCGTCGTGAACCTGGAGCAGCATCTTGCTGAGTAGGCCCTCGTCCACCAGCGCCGCGTGCAGACGCAGCATCGCCTCCTTCATCAGATCGGCGGCGGTGCCCTGCACCGGCATATTGATCGCCATCCGCTCGGCAGCGGCCCGCTTGGTCGGGTTCGTTGAGTGGATGTCGGGGATGTAGCGCCGCCGGCCACTGATCGAGGCGACGTAGTTTTCGCGAATCGCGTAGTCGCGGCTACTGTCGAGATAGGCGCGCACTTTGGGGTACTGCTGGAAGTAGGTCTCGATGAAGCGGCTGGCCTGGGCAACCGGCATCCCGGTGTCGCGCGAGAGACCATAGGCGCTCAGACCATAGATGATGCCGAAGTTCGCGCTCTTGGCGATCCGGCGCTGGTCCGCCGTCACCTGGTCTTGTGGGATGTTGTAGACGAGCGCCGCCGTACGTCGGTGAATATCTTCGCCGCGCTGGAACGCGGCGATCAGGTTTTCGTCGCCGCTGAGGTGCGCCAGCAGCCGCAACTCCACCTGCGAGTAATCGGCGCCGACCAGCACTGCTTCCTCATCGGGGAAGAGCCGGTGTGGCGAGGTGTTGTCGGCGATGAACGCGCGCCGCACCTCGCGCCCGATCTCGGTGCGAATGGGGATATTTTGCAAGTTGGGGTTGACCGAGCTGAGCCGGCCGGTCGAGGCGATCGTCTGGTTGAACGACGTGTGGATACGCCCAGTCTTCGGGTTGACCATTGTCGGCAGCGCGTCAATGTAGGTGGACTTCAACTTGACCAGCTGGCGATATTCCAGCACGGCCGCGACGATTTCGTGCTTGTCGCGCAGTTCCTCCAGCACATCCACGTTGGTCGAATACCCCGTTTGCGTGCGGCGGCGTCCCGGCAGCCCCAGTTCCTCGAACAGCACCTTCGCCAGTTGCTGCGTGGAATTGATATTGAAGGGGTGCCCCGCGAGCTGGTGAATCTCCTGCTCGCGCTGGGTGATGATCTCGCCGATCTTGCCCGAGAGTCCATGCAGATATCCGGCGTCGAGCGTAATGCCAGTACGCTCCATGTCCGCCAGCACGGGCACAAGCGGCAGTTCGAGCTCGCGGAAGACGCGCTCCAGGTCGCGCTCAGCCAGCCCTTCCGCGAACGGCGCGACCAGCCGGTATGTCGCGTGGACGTCGGCGCCCGCGTAGTCCGCCGCGCGCTGAATCTCGACGGCGTCCATCGTAATCTGCGCCTTGCCGCGCCCGATCAAGTCCTCGATCGGCGTCATCTCGAAGCCGAGTCGGGTGAACGCCAGTTCCTTCAGCCCGACGGTCGTTTCGCCGAGCAGGTAGGCCGCGATCATCGTGTCGAAGGTTACACCACGCAGCTCAATGCCGGCGTTTTGCAGCACGAGCAGGTCGTACTTGCCGTGGTGGGTGTACTTCGGCAATCGTTCGTCGGCCAGCAGCGGCCCCAGCACGGCGCGCACCCGCGCCAGTGGCACTTGCTCACCTTCCTGATGCGCGACCGGGACGTAGTACGACCGGTTCGGGCTGGTGGCGATGGCGATGCCGACCAGCGCGGCCTGGATGGGGTCGGTGGAGGTGCTCTCGACGTCAACGGCGGACGGCTGGCCCTGGCGCAACTCGGCTGCCAGCGCGGCCAGCGTCTCTTCATTCGTGACCGGCGTACTGGTGTACTCGACGGGCGGCTCTTTGGCCGGCGCGGCGGGCTGCTCCGGTCCATTCCAGGCGTAGGGCACCTGGCTGACCAGGCGCCGGAACTCCAGCTCGCGGAAGAGGTCGAGCACACGGTTGCGGTCGTATTGCCCTTCGTGCGGACCGAGATCGAGCTCGACCGGCGCGTCCTTGCGGATCGTCGTCAGGCGCTTGGCGGCCAGCGCCTCATTGAAGTGCTCGGTGAGCGCCTTGCGCGCCTTGGGCGGCTTGATTTCGTCCAGGTGGTCGCGCATCTGCTCGATCGGCCCATACTGCGCCAGCAGCGTCTTCGCCGTCTTGTCGCCGATGCCCGGCACCCCAGCAATATTGTCAGACGTGTCGCCGACGAGCGCCTTGTAGTCGGCCACCAGTGGCGGGTCGAAGCCATACCGCTCGCGCACGGCTGCGACATCGTAGGTGCGGAGGTCGGAGAAGCTGTTGTTGGCGCCGGGGGTAACGACCTCGATGCCGTCGGCGGCCAGTTGCAGCAGGTCGCTGTCGCCGGTCACGATCGTCACGGCGTAGCCCGCGTCATGGCCTTTGCCCGCCAGCGTGCCGATGACATCGTCGGCCTCGAAGCCGCGCACCTCGCGAATGGGGATATTGAACGCCTCGACCAGCTGCCGGATGCGGGACATTTGCACGCGGAGTTCGTCGGGCATCGAGGCGCGGGTCGCCTTGTAATCGGCGCTGAGGTCGTGGCGGAAGGTGCGGCCGGTATCGAAGGTCATCACCATCTGGTCGGGCCGGTAGCGGCGCAACACCTCCAGCAGCATCAGCGTGAAACTGAACACGGCGTTGGTTGGCTCACCACTCGCGGTAGTCAGCTGCGCGTTCATCGCGTGGAAGGCGCGGTAGGCCAGGCCATGCCCATCAATGAGCACCAGCGATTCAGCCTCCTGCCCAGCCGGCTCTGGTTCGGCCGAGTTTTCCTGCGCTGGCGTGGTCGGCGGTTCAGGCGCTGGCGCGGTCTCCGGTGGGGCGCCCAGATCGAGTTGCAACTGGCGTTCTGGTCGTGCCATGCGTACGTTCGCTCCTTCCTGGCTCAACGCCTCTAGAACAAGTATACGGCACGGCGGCGGGTAGGACGAGTCGGGCAGGCGGGCAGTCGGGCGGTCGGGCAGTGGGTTCTCGTCAGCACCGTGCTTCTCTACTGGCGCAGTGCTAATCCAGCGCACTGCCCGCCTGCCCGCCTGCCCGACTGTGAACTTTTTCCAGCCGCGTGCTATACTCGCCCAGCGTGGGGAGAGGTGGCCGAGCGGCTTATGGCGGCTGTCTTGAAAACAGCTGAGCGCAAGCTCCGGGGGTTCGAATCCCTCCCTCTCCGTCGCGGTTTATGGGAAGGTGCCAGAGTGGTCGAATGGGGCCGCCTGCTAAGCGGTTAAGGGGGCTTAAATCCCCTTCGAGGGTTCGAATCCCTCCCTTCCCGCCA
>DASUBC010000477.1:0-4257 GCA_035763465.1 Thermomicrobiales bacterium | reverse complement strand
TACTGAGGAACTCGCTACTCGCTACTCCCTACTCCTATGGTACACTGGCCTTACTTTGCTACTGATGCGCGGGCAGCGGCACGTTTGCGGCCCCGCGCTTCAGGGCGACGAATTATCTGCCACGCCATTGGCCGGAGGGAGTGCGAGCATGGCGGTCTCGGTGGCGCCAGTAGCCCGGTTTTACCGTACGTCGGTCGGTAAGAAAGCGATCATGGCGGTGACCGGCGCGATCGGCGTGCTCTTTCTAATCGGGCATATCTGGGGCAATCTCCACGTCTTCGAGGGCAGCGAAAAGTTCAATTCCTACGCGAAATTCCTGCGCGTAGTCGGCGCGCCGGTCTTCGCTAGCTCGCAGTTGCTCTGGCTCGTGCGGATCGTGCTGCTCGTGAGCGTCGTGCTGCACATCACCTGCGCGGTCCAGCTCTACCAGCAGAGTCGCGCCGCCCGCTCCGTGCAATACCGTGTGCATAAGAACCCGGGGGCGACCTGGGCCTCGCGGACGATGCGGATCGGCGGCGTGATCATTCTGCTCTTCATCATCATCCATCTCGCCAATCTGACCTGGGGCTGGCTGCACCCCAGTTTCGTCGAGGGTGACGTCTATCACAATGTCGTTGCGCTCTTCAGCCTGTGGTACGTCACACTGTTCTATGTGATCTCGATGCTGGCGGTCGGATTTCACCTCGACCACGGCGTGTGGAGCATGTTCCAGACGCTCGGTTTCCGCACGAGCAGGAATAACATTGTGCTGCGCGGCGTGGCGCTCATTTTCGCCGTTGTGTTCGTCATCGCCAGTTGCGCCGTTCCTGTCGCCGTGCTGGTGGGCATCATCAGTTAGAGGAGTGCCGTAAGCATGACTGTCGAGATAGCGCCTCGTGCGCCGGCTACTGGAACAGAGTTGTGGAACGTATCGCCGGACAACTCCATGCTCGACGCGAAGGACCCCGGCGGGCCGATCGAGAGCCGCTGGGACCGCCACAAGTTCGAGATGAAGCTCGTCAATCCCGCCAACAAGCGGCGCTATACCATCCTCGTCGTCGGATCGGGGCTGGCGGGCGCATCCGCCGCCGCGTCACTAGGCGAACTCGGCTACCAGGTGGAATGCTTCTGCTTCCAAGACTCACCCCGCCGCGCGCACAGCATCGCCGCCCAGGGCGGCATCAACGCCGCGAAGAACTATCGCAATGACGGCGACAGCGTTTACCGCCTCTTCTACGATACCGTGAAGGGCGGCGACTTCCGCTCGCGCGAGGCCAACGTCTACCGTCTCGCGCAGGTTTCGGTCAACATCATTGACCAGTGCGTTGCGCAGGGCGTGCCGTTCGCGCGTGAGTATGGCGGGCTGCTCGACAACCGCTCCTTCGGCGGCGCACAGGTGTCGCGCACCTTCTACGCGCGGGGGCAGACCGGGCAGCAGCTTTTGATCGGCGCCTATCAGGCGCTCTGCCGCCAGATTGACCTGGGTAACGTGCGGATGTTCCCGCGCACCGAGATGCTCGACCTCGTCGTGATTGACGGTGCGGCGCGCGGCATCGTCACGCGCGACCTTGTGACCGGCGAGGTCTCGTCGCACGTCGGCGACGCGGTCGTTCTGGCGTCGGGCGGCTATGGCAATGTCTACTTCCTCTCGACGAACGCGAAAGGGAGCAACGTCACCGCCGCCTGGCGAGCGCACAAGCGCGGCGCGCTGATGGCGAATCCCTGCTTCACGCAGATTCACCCGACCTGCATCCCCGTCAGCGGCGATTACCAGTCGAAACTGACGCTGATGAGCGAATCGCTGCGGAACGACGGCCGCATCTGGGTGCCGGTGCGGGCGGGCGATACACGGCCCCCGAATCAGATCCCGAAGGAAGAGCGGGACTACTACCTGGAGCGTAAGTACCCCAGTTTCGGCAATCTGGTTCCGCGCGACGTCGCATCGCGCAATGCGAAGGACGTCTGCGACGAAGGGCGCGGCGTCGGTCCCGGCGGGCTGGGTGTTTACCTCGACTTCGCGGACGCGATCAAGCGCCTGGGCAAGCACACGATTGCCGAGCGCTACGGCAACCTCTTCGACATGTACCAGCGCATCACCGCCGAGAATCCCTACGAAGTGCCGATGCGCATTTATCCCGCCATTCACTACGTGATGGGCGGCCTGTGGGTGGACTACGAGCTTCAAAGCACCATCCCCGGTCTCTTTGTCCTCGGCGAGGCGAATTACTCCGACCACGGCGCGAACCGCCTCGGCGCCTCGGCGCTGATGCAGGGCTTGGCGGACGGCTATTTCGTCATCCCATACACAATCGGCAATTACCTGGCGAATATGCGCGCTGGCGCGTACGACTTGGGGAACGTCGCCTTCCGGGAGACCGAGAACGAGATCGCGCAGCGTACCCAGCGGCTGCTGGCGATCAAGGGCGACCGCACGGTGGATTCCTTCCACCGTGAACTCGGCAAACTGATGTGGGACGACTGCGGCATGGCCCGCACCGACGCCAGCCTCCGCCGCGCGCTCGCCCGCATCCCCGAACTCCGCGCTGAGTTCTGGCAGAACGTGAATGTCCCCGGCGACGGCGCCGAACTCAACCAGTCGCTGGAGCGCGCGGGCCGCGTGGCCGACTTCCTCGAACTGGCCGAACTGATGTGCATAGACGCGCTCCACCGCACCGAGTCGTGTGGCGCGCACTTCCGTGAGGAGAGCCAGACGCCGGACGGTGAGGCGCTACGCGACGACGAGCATTTCTCGTATGTAGCGGCGTGGGAATACACCGGCGTCGGCAACCCTCCGACGCTCCACAAGGAGCCGCTGGAGTTCGAGTACGTCCATCCGACACAACGGAGTTACAAGTGATGCAGGGACAGACGAAGCCGGCTGTCGCCGAGCCAGGGCTGATGCGGATGACGCTCCACGTCTGGCGGCAGAAGAACCGCCAGAGCGAGGGGCGAATGGTCACGTACACCGCCGACCAGATCAGCCCGGACATGTCCTTCCTGGAAATGCTCGATGTAGTCAACGAGGAACTCGTCGCAAAGGGCGAGGAACCGATCGCCTTCGAGTCTGATTGCCGCGAGGGTATCTGCGGCTCCTGCGGCATGATGATCAACGGCATCGCGCATGGCCCGAAGAAAGAGACGACTGCCTGCCAGCTGCACATGCGCTCCTTCCGCGACGGCGACGAGATCACCATCGAGCCGTGGCGCGCGCGCGCCTTCCCGATCATCAAAGATCTGGTGGTAGACCGGAGCTCATTCGACCGTATCATCCAGGCGGGCGGTTACATCACTGCGCCAACGGGCGGCGCGCCGGACGCGAACGCGATCCCCGTGCCGAAGCCAGACGCGGACTTCGCGTTCGAGGCGGCGGCGTGCATCGGCTGCGGCGCGTGCGTGGCGCAGTGCCCGAACGCCTCGGCGATGCTCTTCACCGCCGCAAAGGTCGCGCACCTGGCCGTGCTGCCACAGGGCCAGCCAGAGCGGTATGCGCGCGTCGCCCGAATGGTGGACCAGATGGAAGTGGAACTTTTCGGCAATTGCACGAACCACGGCGAGTGTTCCGCTGTCTGCCCCAAGGGCATTCCGCTCGATATGATCGGTCTCTTGAATCGCGACTACCGCAAGGCGCGGGTCACCGGCGATCGCCGTGGCGACGACACGCCCTAGGTGTGTCGTCGCCCACACCTCTCATCTGTCGCTTCGTGATGCTCATCAATTGAGACGAGCGCCTGTCGCTAGCGCATGGACAACTTGCCGGATTGCGGCCAGAACGATGTCCGGCCGATCGTGATGCACGTAGTGACCACTCCCCTCGGCGATAACATGCCTGCTGTTTGAGGAAAGTTGTAAGACTTCCCGGCGCAAGTCGCGCCGCACTTCTTCGAGCCGCGCGATGATGTCCATGGGGACGTCTGGCGTCCAGGCCGCGCCGCGACCACTATTGACAAGAACCAAAGGGCGATCGCCAAGTGACGTCGTGGCGGCGACCTGGCGGCAGCAGGCCGCCAGGTCCACCTGCTCCACATTCGTGTCCGGCGTGAAGTAGTCGTGAGTCAGATATGCGCGCCACCTGGCGATCATCGCGCTCTCACCAGGCGTCACCGGCGGCAGTGCGGCCAGCTGCTGTTCCTGGAACGTGGGGGGAGTCGGATCAATCAGCACCAACCCATGTACTTCATCGGGATACCGCGCCGTGTACAGCCGGACATTCAGACCACCCAGCGAGTGCCCGACCAGGATGTACGGCCCCGGAATTGGCACGGAATGTAGCAAGGCGTG
>DASUBC010000476.1:0-8772 GCA_035763465.1 Thermomicrobiales bacterium | reverse complement strand
CGTGCGGCGAAGGCGTCGCGCAGCGCGGGCAGGCGCTCGCGCGTCTCCGCGAGGTCCATCTTGTTGATGGCGACCAGTTGCGGTTTGTCCTCCAGGCCCGCGCCATACTCGCGCAACTCGGCGTTGATCGCGTCGAAGTCGGCCAGCGCGTCACGTTCCTCGTAGCCACCGGAGCCATCGAGGACATGCACCAGCAGGCGCGTGCGCTCGACGTGGCGCAAAAATTCGAGACCGAGACCGACGCCCTGCGCCGCGCCTTCAATCAGCCCCGGAATATCGGCCAGCACGAAGGTGCTGTCGTCCACGTCGACCACCCCGAGAATCGGTTCCAGCGTCGTAAAGGGGTAGTCGGCGATTTTGGGCCGCGCGGCGCTCATCGCGGCCAGCAGGGTGGACTTGCCGACGTTTGGGTAGCCGACCAGGCCAACATCGGCCAGCAGTTTCAGTTCCAGTTCCAGTTCGCGATCTTCCCCCGGCTCGCCTTTTTCGGCGATACGCGGCGCCTGGCGCACCGAGGTCGCGAAGTGCTGGTTCCCCAGCCCACCCTGCCCGCCGCGCGCGACGACCACTTCATCGCCCACCTGGGTCAGGTCGGCCAGCAGGTCGCCGGTCGCCGCGTCGCGCACGACCGTGCCGGCCGGCACCGGCACGATGCGGTCGTCGCCGTCTTTGCCGTGCCGGCGAGCGCGCTGGCCGTTGCCGCCGTGCTGGGCCTCGTAATGATTGAGATAGTGGAAGCGCAGCAGCGTATTTTCGCCCTGGTCCACGCGCAGGATCACCGCGCCGCCGCGCCCGCCGTCGCCACCATCGGGACCGCCGCGCGGTACGAACTTTTCGCGGCGGAAGCTCAACGAGCCATTGCCGCCATTCCCCGCCCGCACCAGAATCGTTGCCCGGTCGTACAAACCTGCTTATCCTCCCACAATGCCTGGCCGCGCGGTACGCGCGGCGCGCTCACCGGGCAAGTATGGCCGATCGGCATGGGCTATGGCTAGCATGACGGTAGACGATAGACGGTAGACGGTAGTTCCTCTCCACAAGGCAGTGCCAGCAGATCAGCACCACGCTCATGATGAGCAACTACCGACTACCGACTACCGTCTACTGCCGGGCAGTGGTCGAGCAGGTCGGCGAGCGTGGCGAGCCAGAGGCCGGGCGCGGCGGCGAGCAGCGCGGTGTGTGTGCCCGCGCCCCACGGCGCGGCGACGGCGCACATGCCGGCGGCCTGGGCAGCCTGCATGTCGTGCGGCGTGTCACCGACATAGAGGCAGGCGGCGGGCGCGACGCCGAGGCGCGCGGCTGCCGCGAGCAGCGGATCGGGCGCCGGTTTGGGCCGGGACACTTCGTCGAAGCAGACGGTCACGTCCACCAGTGTTTCGAGCGCGAAGAGATCGAAGGCCAGGCGAGCCGACGCGCGGCTCTTTGAGGTGACGATGCCGAGCTGGTAGCCTCGCGCCCGCAAGGCGCGCAACGTCTCACCAGCGCCGGGAAAGAGGCGGGCCATCCGGTTGTGGTGCTCGGACATGTAGGCGCGGTAAGTCTCCAGCAGGAGCGCGCCCTGGCCCGGCGCCAGCGCCTCCAGTATCGGCCCCAGCGGCAGGCCGATGGTCGCCAGAACGCCGTCCCGGTCCACCGGCCCACCGAGGTGCGTCGTCACCGCGTGGGTGTAAGACTGCACGATGAGTTCGACCGAGTCGAGCAGCGTGCCGTCGAGGTCGAACAGCACGGCGGTGTGCCCCTGTGGCGGGCGAGCAAAGGACCGAGCGTCCTGCTCGGCCCCCATCACCAGTGTCACGCCCGGTTGCGCGTTATTCAAGGTAATCCTTGAGTTTCTTACTGCGGCTGGGGTGCCGCAATTTCCGCAGCGCCTTCGCTTCGATCTGGCGAATACGCTCGCGCGTCACGTTGAACTCTTTGCCGACCTCTTCCAGGGTGCGGCTGCGGCCGGTATCGAGGCCGAAGCGCAGTTCTAGCACCCGGCGCTCGCGCTCCGTCAACGAGTCCAGCACATCGTCTACCTGCTCGCGCAACATCTGGTGCGACGCGGCGTCGGCCGGAGCCAGCGCCTTTTCGTCGGGGATGAAGTCGCCCAGGTGCGAGTCGTCTTCTTCGCCGATCGGCATCTCCAGCGAGATCGGCTCTTGCGAAATCTTCATGATCTCGCGGACCTTCTCGGCCGGCAGGTCCAGTTTCTCGGCCAGTTCTTCGCTGGTCGGCTCGTGGCCGAGTTCCTGCATCATCCGCCGCTGCGTGCTGATCACCCGGTTGATCGTCTCGACCATGTGAACGGGGATGCGGATCGTGCGCGCCTGGTCGGCGATCGCGCGGGTGATGGCCTGGCGAATCCACCAGGTGGCGTAGGTGCTGAACTTGAAGCCCTTATTGTGCTGGAACTTCTCGACTGCGCGAATGAGGCCGAGATTGCCTTCCTGGATGAGATCGAGCATGGACATGCCCCGGCCAACGTAGCGCTTCGCCACGCTGACGACGAGACGGAGGTTCGCTTCCGCCAGCCGCCCCTGCGCGATCGTGCCCTGTTCGATCTGGAGTTCCAGGTGCCGCGCGATCGTATCGGTCCGCTCATTGAGCAGCGCCAGGGCCTGCTCGTCATCCAGCCACTCGCCACCCTGCTCGACCAGCTGGCGCAGGCGGCGCGGCACGAAGCGGTTCGTCAGCAACTGGTACTCAACTGCGCGCGTCCGCACCGCTTCTTCCAGGGTGTCGCGCGGACAATCCAGTTCGCTGGCGGCTTTTTCCAGGACGGGCGCTTCGATCTTCAAGGTCGGCGTCAGCGCGCCAATCACCTCGCTACAGGGCGCCGCGCCGGCGTCGGGATGCATCGCGTGATAGAGCGTATCGAGCGCCGGCCAGCCCTCGCGCAGATTGTGGTAGACAGCCAGCAGAATCTCGACCGCCGCCGGCGCCAGGCTGGCGCCGCTCTCCTCGCCCAGCCGAAGCGCCTGCAAACTCTTCCGGGTCTCGGTGAGATAGCGCCCCGCTTCCATCGCGGTCGCCAGTTCAACCTCCTGCTCGCTGTTGAGCAGGTTGACGCGCCCGATCTCGCGCAGGTACATCCGCACGGGGTCGTCAAGGTTGATGTCCAGCAGTTCGGTGTCGGCGGCGGCCCACTGCGCCGGGAGTTGCTCAAGTTCTTCGGTATCGGGGCCAGCCTCGTCGGCGTCCTCGCCCGGCGCTGACGGCAGCGCGCCGGCGGGAAATGGCTCGGCCACAACGTCAGCCTCGGCATTGACGTCTATGGTTTCCAATGACGCTTCAAACGCGCCATAGGTCTCCGGGTCGAGCACATCACGGAGATTCGAGGCGAGGTTATTGCCGTCATAGTCGGCGGTATCATCAGGAACAAAACTGTCCGCGGTTTCGGCAGCCGCCCCTCCCGCGAGGAGTACGGCGGCATCAGCCGGTGGGGGCAGTTTTTCGGCCGCCTGGTTCGTGGCACGCAACGACATAGTTTCCTGCTTCATGGCTACATGCCGGATATCCTGCTGTGACCGCGATGGATGACCATGAACCAGCAGCCATACCTCTACAAGCACTCTAAAGAACGCTGGGCACAAGCCGGTTGGTGTGCCTCGTTCCTGCGATTGGTTCGGTAGTTGTACTACGGCAGCCGCCTGGATGCAAGGTCATTCGAACGCGGAATGTGGAGTGCGGAGTAGATTCGGCAGGCGCGGTGCTGACCTGCTGGCGCAGTGCTCATGTCATCGTCCCTATTCCGCACTCCGCATTCCACATTCCGCGTTACAATACGGCCAGATGTGGCTGACACGCTTTAATCGCGGCAGGGAGGGCAACGGGTGAGCATCGAGGGGATGATTGACGTTATTGAACGGGCGGCAGTGGACAAGGAATTTCGCCAGCAGTTGCGAACGAATCCGGCCGCAGTGCTCCAGAACTGCGATGTGACGCGGCAGGAAGCGGCGGCGCTGCAATCGGGCAACCGGCAGGCGCTGCGGCAGTTTGGCCTGCCCGAAGATTATGTTGGCCGGCCGCTGGCCCTGTGGCGCGGTAAGGATGAAGCAGGCTTTCCGGGCAACAACCTGAACCCGCAGCGGGTCAATCGCCCTTCGACCACCGAAGCAGGGGCCGCGCCGCGCCGCGCCTGAGCGCGGCAGTGCGAGAATGCGCCAGAAGGGATTCGAACCCTTACGCCTTGCGGCACATGCTCCTAAGACATGCGCGTCTGCCGTTCCGCCACTGGCGCGAGCGCGTTGAGTATAGCACGAGAGCCGGGCAGTCGGGCAGTGGGTTCTCCTCTGCACGATGCTCGTAGGCAGGCGCCGTGCCGCTGAGGGGTAACCCCGGATTTCAATCCGGGGCTAAAGGCTGCGGCCACAAAGTCCGCCTACGCGGACTGGGTTCAGGCCAACGCCGGGGCGAGATGGTGACACAGTGGTTGACCAGCCACAGTCCCGCTAGGGACTTCGTGGCCGCAGGCCATGTAGCGCCGAATTCATTCGGCGGCTGTCCACAACTGCTTCGCACTCGCAGTCAGGCGCCGTGCTGAACGAAACTCACTGCCCAACTGCCCGTCTGCCCGACTTTCATGGTATCCTTTATGTCGTGTCAAGCGATGCCTGCTGCTTGACACGGTAAAAGTAGATTCGGTATGCTCGCGAAGATGGATCATTGTGCTGCGGGGCGGCGCGGGCGGTTGTCACACGCAAGGCAGCGCCTGAGTCCGCCGTTCCCAACGGCGATGAACCTTAACAACTGAAACGCAAGGCAGAGGGAAGGAAACGTATGTCTACTACATACGTCATCCTCGTGCTGCTGGTCACGGCGCTCATTGTTGGCGGCCTGTCGTTTGTAGCCACCTACTTCTGGCTGCAAGCGCGCGAGGCTTCCCGCATGAAGCGTGCCCAGCGGGACGCGGAGACGATACTGGAGGAAGCGCGCAACCAGCAGAAAGAGATCGTGCTGCAAGGCAAAGACGAAGCCCTGCGGATGCGCGCCGAAATTGACCAGGAGTACAAGGAACGGCGCACCGAAGTCACCCGGCTTGAACGCCGCCTCCAACAGAAAGAGGAGGCGGTAGACAAGAAGACCGAGACCCTCGAACGACGCGATCGCACCCTGCAAACCCGCGAGCGCGAACTCGACGCGCTCCGCAGTGAACTGGCGGGCGCGCGGGAACAGCAAGTGCAGGAACTCGAACGCGTCGCCAATCTCAGTCGCGACGAAGCCAAGCAACTCTTGCTCACGGAAATCGAGGCGGAAGTGCGCGAGATCGCGGCGCGCAAGATTCGCCAGATTGAGCAGGAAACCAAAGAAGACGCTAACCGGCGGGCCATGCAGATCCTGGCGACAGCGGTCCAGCGATGCGCCCCCGACTATGTTGCGGAAAACACCGTTTCGGTGGTGCCTCTGCCCAGTGATGATATGAAGGGGCGCATCATCGGGCGCGAAGGACGCAATATCCGCGCGCTCGAAGCGGCAACCCACGTTGATATCATCATTGACGACACCCCCGAAGCGATCATGGTCTCCTGCTTCGACGCCGTGCGGCGCGAAATCGCCCGGCGGGCGATCACCAAACTGGTGCAAGACGGCCGGATTCACCCGGCCCGCATCGAAGAGGTCGTCGCCAAGTCGGAGCAGGAAGTCGAACAGGTCATGGTGGAGGAAGGGGAGCACGTCGCGTACGAAGCGAACGTACAAGGCTTGCACCCCGAACTGATCCGGCTGCTGGGACGGCTGAAATACCGCACCAGTTATGGGCAGAATGTCCTCCAGCATTCACTGGAATGCTCGTTCATCGCCGCGGGCCTGGCGGCGGAGATCGGCGCGGACATCAATGTCGCGAAGACCGCCGCGCTCTTGCACGACATCGGCAAGGCGGTAGACCACGAGGTCGAGGGGCCACACGCGCTGATCGGCGCGGAAATCGCCAAGCGCCTCGGCCGCTCGCCGCGCATCGTCCACGCCATCGCGGCCCACCACGGCGAGGAGGAGCCGCAGACGGTCGAAGCCTTCATCGTCGCCACCGCCGACTCGATCAGCGGTGGCCGCCCAGGCGCCCGGCGCGACATGCTGGAACGCTACATCCAGCGCCTGGAGGCGCTCGAAGGAGTGGCGAACTCCTTCGAAGGCGTAGATAAGTCCTTCGCCATTCAGGCGGGCCGGGAAGTGCGTATCCTGGTCCGGCCGGACAACATTGATGATCTTGGCGCCACCCGGCTCGCCCGTGATGTCGCCAAGAAGATCGAGGAAACCCTGGAATATCCGGGGCAGATCAAGGTCACCGTCATTCGCGAAACGCGATCGGTTGATTACGCGCGCTAGCCGATGCGGCCGGCACGCATGGCGAGTATCTTGCGGTAGGGGAAACCGCTGGACGAGCCTTCGTCCAGCGGTTTCCCTTTCTCTAGCCCGGCCGCCAGGCACTGGCGCCGGCACGGAATAGGAGGCATGGCAACACCGTACCTGCGCGTTCTGGCGATTGGCGACCTGATCGGCACGCCGGGGCGCACAATCGTCCAGCGGCTCTTGCCCGCGCTGCGGAAACAGTACGCGGTTGATCTGGTCATCGCGAATGGCGAAAACAGCGCTGGTGGTCGTGGTATCACAATTGCAACAGCCGAGGATATGGTCCGCGCGGGGGTAGATGTCATCACAACAGGGAATCATGTCTGGCGGCACAAGGATGCCGCAACACTGCTCACGGGCCGGCTGCCGGTGATCCGGCCGCTCAACTATCCAGCCGGCGCCCCTGGCCAGGGCTGGCTGACGGTTAAGGTGGGCGCGCTGGCGGTAACGGTGGTCAATGCCATGGGACGGACGTTTATGGATTCGCTCGACGATCCTTTCGCGGCGGTGCGGCGGCTGCTCGACGCGCCACCAGCGCCGCTCGGGATGGTCATTGTTGATTTCCACGCCGAGACAACGAGCGAGAAACGGGCGTTCGGCTGGTATCTGGCCGGCCGGGTCGCGGCGGTGGTCGGCACGCACACGCATGTACCGACCGCAGATGCCCAGGTGTTGCCACCGGGCACGGCTTACGTGACCGATCTCGGGATGTGCGGGCCACGCCATTCGGTGATCGGCATGGCGATTGAACCCAGCGTTGCGCGGTTCGTTACTGGTCGGCCAACACAGTACGAAACGGCGCGCGACGGCCCGCTGGACTTCAACGCCGTCTTGATTGACCTGGACCGCGCTACGGGACGCGCGGCCGGGATACGCCGGATCGACCGGAGCGAGGAGTAAGGTGCGTCAAATGCGGCAGAACGAAACTGCCAGGACGCCAAGAGGACGCGAAGAGCGCCAAGAATAGAAGAACATAATGAATCGCCTTGGCGTCTTGGCGGTTCCCTTCCCCAGTCCGCACTGAGCGATACGGAGGGATAGAGGATGATGGATCGGTTGTTCAGCAAGTTCCAGCTCGGCGACCTCAAAGTTGACGACAAGTCGAGTTTTCCACCCGACGCCGAGCCATATGCGAACGATGAAGACCAGGCACGGCAGGCCGCTGAAACGCAACCTGCTCCTGCGGCGCCTGTGACAACACGAGAGATTGCTGCACCGATGACAGATACAGATGACAACATCATGGCGGACCAGCCACTCACGGCGGAGGGTGAAGACCAGGTGATTGCCCTGAACTCCCGCACGCACCGGCCGGGCTACGGCCACGGCACGGCGGACAGCCAGGGCGAAATCCTCAAGGTCTCGTCGCGGTCGCGGCCAAGCGCCGTCGCCGGCGCGATCGCCGGGGTCGTACGCGAGAGCGGGCGCGCCGAAGTGCAGGCTATCGGCGCTGGCGCGGCCAACCAGGCGATCAAGGCGGTCGCCATCGCGCGCGACTATCTCAGCGAAACCGGCATCGAGGCGGTGTGCCTGCCCGCGCTGGTAGACCTGCGGATTGACGACGCCGATCGCACCGCCATCCGGCTCGTCGTTGAGACCCGATGAGCAGCGCGGAGGACACGGCGGTCAGCACGGTTGACCTGCACACGCACTCGACTGCCTCCGACGGCGTCCTCGCCCCCGCGCAACTGGTCACGCTGGCCGTTGCGCGGGGGCTTCGTGTACTCGGCCTTACCGACCACGACACAGTTGCGGGGCTGGCCGAAGCTGCCACAGCGGCGGATGCGGCCGGACTTCATCTCGTGCCCGGCGTCGAACTCAGCACACATGTCACGGCGGGCGAAGTGCATATGCTCGGCTACTGTATTGACCCGGCGCACCCGGCGCTGGCCGACGCCCTCGCGCGCTTCCGCGATGCCCGCGCCAACCGCGCCCGCACGATGGTCGAGCGGTTGGCGGCGGCGGGCGTGCCGGTGAGTTACGCGCGTGTGCAGGAACTGGCGGGCGGCGCGATCGGGCGGCCCCATGTTGCCCGCGCGCTGGTCGAAGCCGGTCACGCCACCTCCATCAACGACGCATTCGAGCAATATCTTGTGCGCGGGCGCCCCGGCTATGTCGAACGCTACCGGCTGACGCCACCCGAGGCTGTGCGCCTGATTCGCGCGGCGGGCGGCGTCGCCGTGCTGGCGCACCCTTACTCCGTCGCCGACCTCGCAACAACCCTCCCCGAACTGCTCGCGGCCGGGCTGGGCGGCCTGGAATGCTATTACGGCGACTACGACGACACCCAGCGCCAGACCTTGCTCACCCTCGCCAACCAGCACAATCTCGTGCCGACCGGCGGCACCGACTTCCACGGCCCCGGCCTGGCCCACCAGCGCCCGCTCGGCGGCACGCCCGTGCCACCGGAAGTCGTCGCGCGGCTGCTGGCGCGCTGGCAGTACG
>DASUBC010000475.1:0-2893 GCA_035763465.1 Thermomicrobiales bacterium | reverse complement strand
GGCCGGGCCGCCACAGTCGCCGGGCGCGCCGCTGCCCGTGCAGCCAGCACCGCCCCACGAATGGCGGATCGTGGATGTCACCGACGCCCACGCCGTGTCAGCCGCCTGCGCCGGCATGGACGCCATCATCAACTGCACCGTCGTTCGGCCCGACCCGGTCGCCGCGTGGCGCGTCAATCTGCTCGGCGTGCAGGCCGTCATGCGTGCGGCGGTCGCGCAGGGCATCAAGCGCGTCGTCCACACTGGGCCCTTTCAGGTGGCGCAGCCAGGACCGGCGGGCTACGCCTGGGACGATTTCGTCGCCGCCGACGCTTCACCTCGCCCCGGCACGCACCTGTATATTCACACCAAGTATCTTGGCCAGGAACTTTGCCGCGTCTACGCCGAGTGGTACGGGCTGGAAGTACCCGCGCTCCTCTTCTGCAATTTCGTCAACCCCGACCAGCCGGCCGGCCGCTCGCTCCATCCCTTGACCGTTTCGTGGCGCGATGCCGGCGTCGCCCTGCGACGGGCGGTCGAGGTCGCGACCCTGCCCACGCCAATGGAGGTCTTCCACATCGGCGCCGACCTGCCGCACGGCGCTTACCCAAACGATAAGGCCAAGCAGTTGCTCGGCTGGCAGCCGCGCGATACCCTGGCCGCGCTGTACACCCGCTCACAGAAGGAGGAAGCATGACCGCGCCAGTCCGGGTGACGGAGATCGAACGGATCACCCTCAATGTGCCGATCCGGCCGCGCATCAAGCCCTGGAACGACCTGCTGGTCTGGCAGTGGGGCATCGTCGAGGTCACGCGCGTGGTGACGGACGCCGGCTTCGTCGGCTACGGCGAGACGCTGCCGCACTACACCTGGGGCCGCGTCAGCGACGACGCCGTGGCGCGCGTGAAGGGCCAGAACGCGGCGGACTTCCTGGGTGACGATAGTTTGGGCGCGGGCCTGCAAATGGCGATCTACGATGTCGTCGGGCAGGCGCTCGGCGTGCCGCTCTACCAGCTGCTGGGACAGCCGAAGGTGCGCGAATGGTGCCCGATCGCCTGGTGGAACACGAAAGCGCCGCCTGAAGTGCTGGCTGAGGAGGCGAGGGACGCGCTGGCCGAAGGGTACGTCGCGCACAAGTTCAAGACGCGGCCCTGGTTCGATGTCTACGAGCAAGTCGCGGCGGTCGCGGCCGTCACGCCGCCACACTACCGGCTCGATCTCGACTGGAACGGCCTGCTCGTCAATGCGGGCAACGCGCTGCCGGTCTTGAAGGAGCTCGACAAGCATCCGCAGGTGGCGATCTACGAGTCGCCGCTGCCGCACGAAGATGTCGAGGGCTACCGCAAGCTGCGGGCGCAGGTGTCGCACCCGCTCGCCATCCACTTCGGCACGCCGCCGTTCCACGTCGCAGTGCGCGAGGAGATGTGCGACGGCTTCGTCGTGCACAACGGCATCGTCAGCGTGATGAATAAGGGCACGCTGGCGGCGGCGTTCAACAAGCCCTTCTGGTTGCAGATCGTCGGACCGGGGCTGACGACGGCGCTCTGCGCGCATTTCGGCGCCGTGCTGACGCACGCGCAATGGCCCGCGATCACCTGTGTCAATATCTACAGCGACCATCTGCTGGCCGAGCCGCTGACGATCGAAGGCGGCCATGTGCGGGTGCCGGAGAAACCGGGGCTGGGCGTCACGATCAACGAGCAGGCGCTGGAGAAATATCGCATGGCGCCGCCCTACGAGCTGCCGGAACCGCGCCATCTTCTGTCGGTCGTCTGGCCGGGCGGCCGGGTCGTCCATTACACACGCATGTCGCAGTGCTGGGACGACTTCAAACTCGGCCACTTGCCAGCGCAGGAGCGCGGTGTGCGACTGGACGTCACCCACGACGACGGCACGCCCGAATGGCGCGACCTCTATGAGCGGGCATCACAGCGCCCGGTCTACGACGTGCGCTGAGTGCCAACCGGGTACACTTACCACCGTGCGACCAATTCGTGGCACATCGTGCCACGAATTGGTCGCACGGTGGGCCATTTTAGCTTCGAGACCACTCTCCTGGCAGTGCAGTACTTGTTCAGCGCCGATGGCCCGACTGGATCACCGCATCAGAGCGCTTGACAGTACCTTGTCCCTGCCTTACAATGAAACCCGGTTTCGCGAATTGAACGATTGACGAGTGTGCAATACCGCTATGCGGTAGTGCTGGTCTGCCTGGATACCATCGTCCGGGGCTACCATGCGGCCGAGCACGCGGAAGGAGGGCGACGTGGACACCAGCGCCGTCAGTGTTGAGACGGAACTCTTCGATGCCCTCCAGCGCGAACTCTACACGGCGGTGATCTCCGATGTGCTCGATGGTCTCGGCTACCGCGATCAGGCGCTGGATGCCACGATTCGCCCGGTCTATACCGGCGCGGTCGTCGTCGGCCGGGCGCATACCGTCCTCTCCACCGATGTCTACGCCATCCCTGACGACCCCTACACGGCGGAAATCGCCGCGATTGACAGCCTTCAGCCGAACGATGTGCTGGTCGCTGCGACGAATCACTCGCAGCGAACCTGCTTCTGGGGCGAGCTCCTTTCGACGGCGGCGCGGGCGCGCGGCGCGCGGGGCGCGATCGTTGATGGTCATGTGCGCGACGTCCGGCAGATCACCGCGATGCAATTCCCGGTCTTCGCCACCGGGATGCGCCCCGTGGATTCGCTCGGGCGTGGGCTGGTCATTCAGCACCAGCAGCCGATAACGTGCGGCGGCGTGCTGGTGCGTCCCGGTGACATCATCTTCGGCGACGTGGATGGCCTGGTCGTTATCCCGCGCGAGGTCGAGCAGGAGGCGATCGCGCGGGCCAGAGAAAAGGCCGCGGGCGAGAATCGCGTGCGCCTGGAGCTCGAGCGCGGCGACCGGCTGCGCGAT
>DASUBC010000474.1:0-3524 GCA_035763465.1 Thermomicrobiales bacterium | reverse complement strand
CTCGGCCAGTCCACTGCCGTCGGCATTGGCGGCGACCCGATCAACGGCACGTCGTTCATTGATGTGTTGCAGCTGTTTGAGAACGACCCCGACACCGACGGCATCGCGATGATCGGCGAAATCGGCGGAACAGACGAGGAGAAGGCGGCCGAGTATATCAGGCAGCACGTCAGTAAGCCGGTCATCGGCTTCATCGCCGGCCAGACCGCCCCGCCTGGCAAGCGGATGGGCCACGCGGGCGCGATTATCTCCGGCGGCGCCGGCACGGCGGCGGAGAAGATCGCCGCGCTCTCAGCGGCCGGCGTGACGATGTCGCAGAGCGTCGCCGGTATGGCGCAACTGATGAAGGACGCGCTCGCCGTCCGCGCCTGAGCGGTCATGGCGGCCCGACATTGACCAGGCGTAAGCGCAAAGGGCGATCGGCGCGGTTGTCGCGGGCGCAGGCGAGCGATCTGCTCGCCGTCCTGGCGCTGGTCATTGTCGGCTTGCTGCTCCTGGCCTATGCCACGGCGCTGCCGCCCGCCCCAGTGCGCTTTGCGCTTGACCAGGCGCCGGACAATGTGACGCTGCGCGGCCTGTACGGCATTGAACAGAACGCCGGCGGGCCATTTCGCTGGACGAAACCTGACGCGGTCCTGGTGATTCCCGTCGCCGCGCCGGGCGTCTATCGCGTCACGCTGACGCTGGCCGACAGCCCTGTTGCGCCGCCACAGCGCCCAATGACGATCCTGGTCAATGGCGCGGCGGCCGGAACCTTCACGCTCGCGACCGCGCCACGCGACTATAGCGTGCAATATACCCTTGGCGCGCGAGACTGGGCCGGCGCGGGGCAGCAGGCGCTTCAGGTGCAACTGCGGACGCCCGCCTTCGTGCCCAACGGCGATCCCCGTGCGCTGGGCGCGATCATCACGCGCGCCGGCGTGGAGCCAGCCGCGCAGGCGCGACCCGACTGGCTGGCGCTGCTCCCCTCACTATTGCTGCTTGCCGGCGCGTACGCCGCGCTGCGCTACACGGGCCTGCGCCTGCGTGATGCCGCCCTGGTCGTCGGCCTCGTGCTGGCCGGCTACGCCGTGCTCGCTATCTGGCGGCGTCCGGCGGCGCTTGTGCTGGCGTATCAGCCGGTGGCGCGGCCGGTCTGGTTCCTGGTCGTCGTGCTCGAACTCGCCGCCCTGCCACTGCTATGGCGCGCAGTGGCGCGAGCGCGGCCGGCGACTGCTGGCCCGGAGATAGACAGGTTCTGGTCGCGCCAAACCTGGCCGCTGGCGCCGGTGGCGCTGCTCGCGCTCGCGCTCCGGGGCTACGACTACACGCGGTTGAGCCTCTGGCTCGACGAAGGGGCCACGGTCCATTTCGCACGGAAGTCGTGGGCGGTGGTGCTCGGCCTTTCCGGAGCCTATGACCTGCACCCGCCGCTCTACTACGCTTTGACGAAACTGGCGGCGGTGGCGCTGCCGCTGGCCGATGCCGGACGCATGGTGAGCGTGATCGCCGGCACGCTCACCGTCGTTGTCGTCTACGCGCTCGGCGTCCGGCTGGCCGGGCGTGGCGCGGGATTTCTGGCCGCCCTCATCCTGGCCGTCTCACCAATGCACATCTGGCATTCCCAGGACGCGCGGATGTATGCGCTGACGGCACTCCTCACCGGGTGCTCGTATCTCGCGCTGGTTGCCTATGCGCAAACAGCGCGTCAGCCCGGCCGCGAGCAGTTCTGGTGGGCGCTGGCCTATTGCGTCGCCACACTGCTTGCGCTGTATGCCGACTATAGCGCCGTATACGCGCTGGCGCCCCAGGTCGCGCTGTGGGTCTTCATCGGCTGGCGCCACCGGCGGCAGGCGTTCGCGCTGGGGTTGGCGCTGGTCGGGGTGATCGTCGGCTACCTGCCCTGGCTGCCGCAGTTACTGGCGTCCGTCGGGCAGATCACCGGCGATCAGAGCACGACGCAGTCGCGCAACGACTACCTGGCAGCGACGCCGGGTAGGGTTGGCGATTCGCTGCTGTCTATCGTCGGTCTGGGTGGTGAAATCGGCGCGTATGCCGGCAGCCTGCCGCGCGCCTGGGAGCAATGGCCCGCCTGGCACGTCCCGCTGGTGCTGGTGTTCGGGCTGGCCGGTGTGCTCGGCGCGGTGGCGCTGGCGCGTCGTGGCGCGGCCGGCCCGCTGGCCGTCGCCGGCCTGCTCGGCGGCACCGTGGTGATTGCCGTACTGGTCAGCCAGGCCAGTTCAGGTTACGCCGACCGCACAATTCTGGCCGCAACGCTCGGCTGGGCGCTACTGGCCGGCGCGGGCGGCGCGGTGCTCGGCGGGCGCGGCGTCGCCTGGCTCCGGGCGGGCAGCGTGGCGGGCATCGCGGTCACGGTCGTCGTCGCGCTCGTTTCGCTGGCCGCCGTCTGGCGCGGCCCGGCCAAGCCAGATTATCGCGGCCTGGTAGCCGATGTCGCCACGGTCACCTCGCTGGGCCAGCCGGTCTTTCCTGCCAGCGACTGGCTGCCCGACTTCATTGCCGCGTACCAGCCACAACTCGCCGCGCTCACCATGGTTGACAGCAACGCGCCCATCAATCCCGGCAATGCGCCCGGCGCCTGGCTTGCCTATGTGGACGATCCCTGGCAGCCGGCGCACGACGCGGCCAGAAAGCAACTCAGCGCGCTTGGCTATCAGCGCGTGCTGCACAAGTACTACGCCGGCCAGCTTTATCTCGACTATTATCTGCGGCCGGATGTGCAGATTGGCGCCGCCATGCCGTTCAACGGCGATTTCGCGCCGCCCGGTGCGGGCACAGCCGGCGCGGCGCAAGGCTGGCAATTGCCGCCCGACGGCGTGCAGCTGGCGCCCGACCAGACTGGCGGCCGGTATCTGCGCCTGCAAAACACGGGCAACGGGGACCAGCAGGCGGTCTTCAACGCCCCGATCACGCCTGGCACACCACAGTTGTTCGTGCTGGACTACACCGTGCAAGCGCCACTCGTCACCGGCGATTTTGGGGTTGCGCTGACTTGCATCGCCGCCAATGGCGCGCGGCTCGACCTGCCGTCCGGTGAAGGCGCCGCCAGCGTGCCCCACGACGGCGCCTGGCACGCTGCGCGCACGGCCGCGCTCTGCCCACCGAACACGGCTACCCTACGAATTGCACTTCAGAACAGCGGCAATGGTGACGTTGCTTTCCAGCAGTTGCGGCTCTGGCGCGCGGAGCTGGCCCAGCCTGGCCGGTAACGGCTTGTCTGCCAGGCGCGGCGCCGCCGAGAGCTACCCCGGATTGAAATCCGGGCTACATGGCCTGCGGCCACGAAGTCCCTGTCGGGACTGGGGCTGGTCAACCTACACGGTCATCACCTAGCCCCGGCCTTGTGACGAACCCAGTCCGCGTAGGCGGACTTCGTGGCCGCCGCCTTCAGCCCGCGGTTTCAACCGCCAGGGCACACCACAACGCCACCGCTACACGCGGGCGGCGGCCCTGGCGCGTTCGCGGCGGGCCGGCGCTTTTGTGGGCGCTGCCTGGTGGCCGGTTTTCCAGGTGACGACCCGGTC
>DASUBC010000473.1:0-8161 GCA_035763465.1 Thermomicrobiales bacterium | reverse complement strand
CGTGGACTACAAGAACTACACCGTCTACGCCTGCGGCCCGTGGTGCCAGGGGCCGGTGACGCCGCAGGCGCTCGCGATCCTGGCCGGCTATGATCTGCCCGCGCTGGGCCACAACACCGCTGACTATCTGCACATCGTCGCGGGAGCCTTGAACCTGGCGTTCGCCGACCGCGACAAGTTCTATGGCGACCCGGATTTCGTCTCGGTGCCGATTGCCGGCTTGCTCTCGCCGGAGTACGCTGCCACCCGCCGCGCGCAACTCGACCCGGCACGGGCCTGGCCCGAGATGCCGCCCTTTGGCGACCCACGTCCGTTCATGGACGCCGCGCCCGCGCTTGACCTGACGCCATACCGGCCCGAGCCGGTCGCGGCCCCACCAGGACCAGACACAGCCTATTGCTGCGTCGTGGACCGCGATGGCAACGCCTTCTCCGCCACGCCGAGCGATAGCGCCCTCTCCAGCCCGCTCGTAACGGGGCTGGGCTTCGCCCTGTCGTCGCGCGGGTCGCAGTCGTGGCTCGACTCGCGCCATGCCTCCTCGTTGCAACCCGGCAAGCGCCCGCGCCTGACGCCGAATCCCGCGCTCGCCCTACGCGACGGCGCGCTCTTCATGCCCTTCGGCTGCCCCGGAGGCGATGGGCAGACGCAAGCGATGCTGCAAGTCTTCCTCAACGTCGCCGAGTTCGGCATGAACCCACAGCGCGCCATCGAGCAACCACGTATCATGAGCGCTAGTTTCCCGAACTCGTTCTGGCCGCACGGCTATTTCCCTGGCCGGCTTAACGTCGAAGGCCGCATCCCGGCCGAGACGCGCAACGAACTCGCCAGGCGCGGCCACGACGTGCAGACCTGGGACGATTGGAGCGCGGCAGCGTGCAGCGTCTGCGCGATCGTCGTTGACCCGGCAACCGGCACCCGCGTCGGCGGCGCCGACCCGCGCCGCGACTCCTACGCGCTAGGCTGGTGACGAGCCGCAATATTTAGCCACCATCATCCGTACACCAATAGAGGAAACGCAGCCGGTACACGCACGCCTGCGCGAGCCAGCCATGGACGACGGTTCCAGTTGATGCGCCGCGCGGGCGCTGCGCACTCAAGCGGGCAGTCTCGAGGCGAAAGGAGACAGCGGTGGCGACAAGAGGGCAGCTGCTGTGGGGCGAGCAAGCGCGGGTGGAGCGCGCGGGCTATCCAGCGGGGAGTCTGGGGTTTACCTGGGCGGCGATCGGGCTGGCAGGCTGGCTGCTCGGCGGCGTCTACCTGGACGGTTGGGCGCATATTCACGTCCCCGACCTGGAGACCTTCTTCACACCCTGGCACGCCATCCTCTACAGCGGTTTTTTCGCTCTCTTCGCGCTGCTGACGCTCACTGCTGGACGAAATCGCGGGCGGGGCTATGCCTGGCGGCGCGTACTGCCGCCAGGCTACGGCCTGTCCCTGGCCGGCGGTTTCATCTTCCTGGTCGGCGGGGTACTGGACCTCATCTGGCACCAGCTGTTCGGCATCGAGGCGAATACCGAGGCGCTCCTCAGCCCTACCCACCTGATACTGGCAACCGGCATCGCGCTACTGGTGACCGGCCCGGTGCGCTCTGCCGGACCGCTGGCGAATGACTTGGCACGCTCCGGCATGTTCGCCGGCCCCAGCATCTGGGTGCGACGGCTTCCGGCGCTCCTTGGGTTGACCTTTCTCCTGGCGCTGTGCGCCTTCTTCACACAGTTCGCCCATCCGCTGGCCAACCCGCGCGCGGCTGCGGACTCGTTCAGTCAGCCGCCCACTGAGCCGCTCTCTACCATGCGCGCTGCCGGCGCGGAGCAAACGCGCCTGATCCTGGATTCGGGCGCGAGCACATTCCGCCCGATCGCGTTTACACAAGTGACGCGCTCCGGCGAATCGGGCGGAGAGACGGTAGACCTGGGCCTGGCCAGCATTCTGCTGCAAGCCGCGCTGCTCATCGGCGTCACGCTCTTCGCGCTCCGGCGCTGGCCGCTACCCTTCGGAACCTTGACGCTCGTTTTTGGCTTTAGCGGCATACTGATGGCGGTTCTGCGCGATCACGAACAATTCATCCCGGCGGCGGTGCTGGCCGGGCTGTTCGCGGACCTGCTACTGCGCTGGCTGCACCCTACCGCCGACCGGCCTGGCGCACTGCGGCTTTTCGCGTTCGCGGCGCCATTGGTCTACGAAAGCCTCTATTTCGCCACCCTGGCGCTAACCTCGGGCATTGCTTGGTCAATCCACCTCTGGGCAGGCGCGGCAGTGATGGCCGGGGCGGTGGGCGTGTTGCTCAGCACCCTCCTCATCCCGCCAGAATCGGCCCAGCATCTGGTATCGGCGTCCACCGGCTGAGCGGACTATCGCGCCGAAGTGCGACTGGCAGGAGCCGCCCGGTCCACATACTGTCCTCGCGCGGCGGTCGTCCCTCATTGAACCCATTTCGGCGGATACCACTTCAATCTGGTGTGATAGGATGCCCCTGGTAGGGCTTGAATCTGTAGAGGGGCAACTGGGCGGTCCGCGCCTGGCTTGCTCTGCTGCATAGCTGTATCAGGCGGAATGACACCAGTGTAGCGAAAGCGAGCCACCGCCATGATCCACACCGACCTCTGCGACCTTCTCGGCATCGAACACCCGATCATCAGCGCGCCGATGGCGGGCAGCGCCGCCGCCGAACTGGTTGCGGCGGTCTCGGGCGCGGGCGGTTTCGGGCTGATCGGCGGCACGACGCGCGGGGGCGCCAACTGGCTCCGCGCCCAGATTCGCGCCGTCCGCGAGCGGACCAACCGCCCGTTCGGAGTCGGCTTCATCACGGCGGCGCCAGGAACGGACGAACTGGCGCGTGTGGCCCTGGAGGAAGGCGTCGCGGCGGTGGCCCACTCGTTCGCCGACCCGACGCCGTACATCGCGCCCGCGCACGCCGCTGGCGCAAAGGTGCTGGTCCAGGTACAGACCGTGGCGCAGGCACGCGTGGCCGCGCAAGCCGGCGCCGACATCATCGCGGCGCAGGGCATCGAGGCGGGCGGGCACACCGGGACGACGAGCGCCACCCTGCCACTCGTGCCCGCCGTCATTGACGCGGTCGGCGGCATACCCGTCGTCGCGGCAGGCGGCATCGCCGATAGGCGGGGGCTGGCAGCGGTGCTCATGCTGGGTGCGGCCGGCGTCTGGCTGGGCACCCGCTTCGTCGCCAGCGAGGAATGGGCCGGCGGCGACTGGGCCAAGGCGCGGGTGGTGGCAGCGGGCGCCGACGACGCGGTGCTGACACGAGCCTTCGACCTGGTGAACGAGGCGCCCTTCCCGGCCGGCATCAGAGATCACGTTCTCCGCAACGACTTTACCGACGCCTGGCAAGGCCGCGATGATGAAGTAGTCGCGCGCCGCGCCGAACTGAACGCGCAACTCCGGGCGGCGTCAGCGGCGGGAGATACGCGCATCGCCGCCGTGCGCGCCGGCAATGCCGCCGGGCTGATCCACGCCATCGAGCCAGCGGGCGCGATTGTCCAGCGCCTGGTGGCGGAAGCGGAGCAACTGCTGCGCGAGCGCCCGGCCGCGCTGCTGCGCGGCTAGTAGCTAGTAGAGAGCCAATTGCTGCGGGTGCGGCGCCAGCACGCGAGTTGGGCGACCGCAGCCTTTCGCGCCGAATTCATTCGGCGCGACCCCTCGGCACCATCGCGCCCGCAACGAGTCGCTCCCTACTCTCTACTTCTTCAGTTTTGCCAGAAAGTGCTTGCGCGCCTTCGCAACTTTCGGCGCGATGACAACCTGGCAGTACGCCTGCTCCGGATTCCGCACGTAGTAGTCGCGGTGATAGTCCTCGGCCGGATAGAACGCGGTGAGCGGCTGAATCTCCGTGACAATCTTCCCGTTCCAAATGTCCGACGCGCCGACCCGCGCCACCGCTTCCCTGGCAGCAGCCTCTTGCTCAGGATTGTTGTAAAGAATGATCGAACGGTATTGCGTGCCAATGTCGTGTCCCTGCCGGTTCAGCGTCGTGGGATCGTGGATGGTGAAGAAGACGTCGAGCAGGTCCGCATAAGAGATAACCTGGGGGTCGAACGTAATCTGGGTGACTTCGGCGTGTCCGGTGGTGCCCGTGCAGACCTGCTCGTACGATGGATTCGCCACCCGCCCGCCCGCGTAGCCTGATTCCACACGCTCGACGCCGGCCAGTTCGTCATAGACCGCTTCCAGGCACCAGAAGCAGCCACCGCCCAGCGTTGCCTGTTCTCGTCGTTCTGGTTGTGTCGCGCTCATCGTGTACTCCAGTCCGCGAATAGTGTCACAGCCTGCCAAGGGCATCGTTATCGGCCGGCGCTGCGAGCGAGCCAGACGGCGATTGCCGGCGCGTGCTCCTCGTAGAGATGCCCGGCACTGCCCAGGATGATCGCCGCCGCCGGATATTCACCCAGCCAGGGATAGCGGTGCGGCGCGAAGAGGTCCGCTTCGGGCAGGGCGAGCAGGGCGGCTTCGAGCCGATCAAAGGTCGCCCGCGAGTCGCCCAGCACGTCGGCGACCGGGCGATCGTGGTTCGCCGCGTAGTTCTGCTGGTTGATCCGCTCCACGTCAGCGGCGTCTTCCTCGTCCAGATCACTTTCCCACGGCGGCGCCGGCGTCTCGTGCCGCACGGCCGCTTCCAGGCGGGCCACCGACCACCACCGCCAGAAGGTCAGGTGCGCGATGACGTCCTTGAGCGACCAGTCGCCCGCCACACCAGGCACTTCCATGCGCGCCGGCCCCGCCTCGGCGACGAAGCGTTCGAGGTCGGCGCGCACCCGCCAGAGGAGCGCCTGAAGTTGCGCCGTGGATGACATCCCGCCATATTCCATCGCGCCGTATGCCGGCTCCATGCCCACTCTCCCTCGTCCAACCATTACGGTTGCCATCCGTCTTTGACCGGGCAGACATCGCAAGCGGTCGGCCATGACGATAGCGAACGGCGCGTCAGCGGCGGGCGTCGTCGCGCGCGAGAATACGGTCGGCACAGCGCAAGGCGAGCGCGCCAATCGTGGAGGTCGGATTGACCGACCCACCGGTCACGAAGGACGACCCATCGCAAATATACAGCTGCGGCACGTCCCACGCCTGGTGATCGGCATCGGTCACGGATGTCTCCGGGTCGGCGCCCATCCGGCAGGTGCCGAGCAGGTGCCAGCCGGGATTCTGCTCGGCCACGCCAGTGGTGTGCAGTTCGGCCGCGCCGGCCGCCGCCGCGAGTTCGAAAGCCCGCGCGACGCCAAACTCCACCAGGCGGCGATCGTTGGGGTGCAGTTCCCAGTGGACGGTCACGCCGGGCAGCCCGGTCGAATCGCAATGCGCCGGATCGAGCTCGACGCGGTTCGTGTAGACCGGCAGGTCTTCGGCCTGGAGGCCAAACCAGATTTCGTGGTTGAACAGACGCGCGAACGCCGCCCGGTGCGCGCGGCCCCAGGGCAAGGTGACGGCGGTGTGTGCCGCCGTCGAGCCGCGCCCGATCTGGAAGGTGAAGCCGTTGACGAAGCCGCGCCGCACATCGGTATCGTAGAACTCCTGGCTGAGGAGCGGCGCGCCGTACGCCCCGGCGTAACTGTCCACCGGCTCGTCAAATACAATGGTCTGCTCCGCGTAGGCGTGGTGCATCAGGTAGCGCCCGACCAGGCCGGACTGATTCGCCAGCCCGTTGGGGAAGCGCCCGGAGGCCGAGAGCAGGAGCAGACGCGGCGAGCCGAGACCGTTGGCGCACAAGACAACGATTGAAGCGCGCTGACGATGGCGTTCGCCGGTCCGCAGGTCAATGTAGATGGCGCCATCGGCGTGGCCCCGCTCGCCGGTCGTGATCTGCTCCACGCGGGCGAAGGGCCGCAATTCCACGCCATTCTTGAGCGCCTTCGGCCAATAGGTGCGGGACATCATCGCCAGCGAGCCGCGCGGGCAGCCGTTGCGGCACGCGCCGCACTGATTGCAGGCGACACGGCCATCGTAGTCCTCGGTGATGATCGCGTTGTCGGCTGGCCACCAGTGCCAGCCCAACCGCTCGAAGGCCGCCGCCAGCCGCCGGCCATGCGGTCCTTGCGGCAGGGGCGGCGTCTGGCGCGGCGCGCGCGGTGGGTTCGCCGGGTCGCCGGCGACCCCGCTGATGCCAAGTTCAACGTCGTTCAACTCATAGTACGGGGCGAGGTCTTCGTAGGTGATCGGCCAGTCCGCCGAGCCGGCCAGGCCATGCTCGGCGCCCTTGCGAAAATCCACCGGTTTCAGGCGCGGCCAGTGGGCGTTGTAGTGGTTCGTGCTGCCGCCGACGCCGTTGTAGAGCATCACGTCAACGTGGTCTGCCGTCACCGGGTAATCGGCTGCGTGCTCGCGTCCCGCCACGCTGCGGTTCCACTGGCGGCGCAGTTCAAATTCCCATTCGTTGCTGTAGTGCGGGTGCTCGCTCGCCAGCACCCACGGCCCCTGTTCGAGGCAGACGACGCGCACGCCGTGGTCGCTCAGGCGCTTGGCGATGGCCGCGCCAGCCATTCCGGAGCCGATCACCAGGACATCGGCCGGTCGCGGCTCGCTCATTCGTCACCTTCCGGCAGCACACTGAGGTCCACCCGCCGCACCGCCTCGGTCGGGATATAGTCGCCGCGCCTGACCTGCGGCAGCTGCGTGGCCTCCCACGGGGCGAGCAGATCGGCATAGCCTAGCGGCAGCGGCGCGCCGTGGTAGGCCGGAGCCAGTTCCCGCTGGATGGCGGCGATGGTCGCCGGTCGCGAGTAATAGCCGTAGGCGGCCAGGCGCCACAGCGCCAGAAACTCTGTTGGGTGTTCCTGCTCTAGCCGGGCGAGGCTGGTCGCCATCTCCGCACTCTCCGGCGCCAGTCGCGCCAGCAGCGCCCGCAGCCCGTCGGCGTCGAGGCCGGGATAGGGCACGGGCTGGTTGCCGGGCGGCGGCACACGACGCAGGATGAACTCGTCAATCACTCCGCACTCCGAGGGGCGCGGAAAACTGCCCTCCGGCGGGATAAGGGCGTCGAGCGCAGCGGCGAGCACAGCGCGCTCCGCATCGGTCAGCGTCCAGGTTGCCTTATTCACGCTTTCCCCTGCTTTCATTCAAACGGTGGAGGCGCGGTCCAGGCCATCCAACCTGGCGCAAACCACCCGTTCCAACGCGGCCGGGTACGGAATGCCGTGCGCCTGGGCCAGGGGCGGAGCCAGTTCACGATAGCACTCGACGATGGCCCGCGCGGACCGAAGCAGAGCGCCGTGCTCGGGCGGGCAGAACGTCGCCGCCAGAGCCGCGAGCTGCTCCGGCGGCAGGACGCGTTCCACCCGCTCGTAACCCTCCTCCCCCGCGGTAAAGTTCGCAGCGAGACGGGCCAGATCCACGCAGGTGCGCCGCACATCCTCCAGCCCGCCGACGGCTGTCCAACGCTGGTCGCGCGCCAGAGGCGTGATGAAGTGGTGGGCGAGGTCATGCCAGAACCAAGTGACCAGGCGGCGCAGCCGCTCTACCTGCTCGGCGGCGGGCGGGCGATGCTCGGGGAATGTGAACCCGGCCAGGAGACCCGCCCGGTCCAGCAGAACCACGTAGGGACCGCTGTGGATGTGGCGAAATTCGCTTGCCCGGCCGAGGGCCAATTCCCCCTCCATCCCATCGGCCAGCACAAAGAGCAGCAGGTCGAAGCCGTACTCGGCATAGTCTTCCAGGAATACCGGCTCGCCCAGCCGGCGGACGAAGGCCGCGCGGTCGGCAAAGAATTCCGCATAGGCCGCGTCAGCCGCGATCAGGTAGAGGTCGAGATCGGAGTGGACGTCGGCTGTCCCCCGGGCGTAGGAACCGCCGAGAAACGTGGCGACTACTCGCTCGTCTGCCCGGCAGGCGGCGACGAAGCGGTCCACGATCGCCCGGTGTTGCGCCGATAGGGATGGTCTTGGCGCCTCCATCTGGCCGCCTCCCGCTCGCGCCTGGCGAATCTGTCGCTCCCCCTCACGCCGGCTTGTCTCGAGCCGGAGGCGCCATTCTACGGCCCTGCTGGATAGAGCTGCAACCATACGTCAGACAGACCGTAGCGCGGGTTTGCTGAGACAGCAGCATAGGTAATTTTCCGGATGGTTCGGGCGCCGGAATCGGCGTATGGTATGAATGGCCTGATCCGTGCGAAAAGTGGTTGCAAAAGTATGCGCGACGCTGGAAGGAGGACGGCGAT
>DASUBC010000472.1:0-5178 GCA_035763465.1 Thermomicrobiales bacterium | reverse complement strand
CCTGCGGCCGGCGCGCTTGACCGCGCTGTGCCAACGATCAAAATCCAGGCGAGCGACAATATCGGCGTCACCAGCGTAACGCTGCAAGTAGACGGGCAGCCGCTTCCCGCACCCTATTACTACCAGCAGTTCGGCCTCTGGGTCAGTTACTGGGATGCGCGCAACGCCCCACCCGGCAAGCACCAGCTCACCGTCACCGTCACGGACGCCGCCGGCAACACGACCACGCGGGATGTGACGGTAACACGGTGAGTCGGGCAGTGCGTTTTCGTCAGCGCCGGGCCTAAAGGCAATACCGTTTAGTTACGAGCCTACGCTACCCCAGCGGCGATACTGAAAGTGCGACTGTCCAGTTTGCCGCCCGCTTCAGCGCCTGGTCTGCGGAAGCCCCAACCCCTGCCACGCCTGTCGCCAACTCCTCACCGACGCCGCGCTGCCCTGAACCGTGAACTCGTACGCCTGCCGAGCGGGCTTGTGCTGTCACGCTGCGCCGTGCTACATTCAGCGCAGCGTGACAAATACTGGATGCGAAGCGGGGGTACACGGCGTCAGGCCACAGTCCAACGCGATCTCTTCAGCCACCCGACCGCGCGGCGCGGCAACCCAGTAGCGTGTGCCGTACGACACAAGGAGGGCGTCATGGCGCACGCAGCGAGGCGCGCACAGGCCGACACGGCGATGCGCGCGGCGTGGCGCTGGGGCGTGGCCCTGGCGCTGCTGCTCGGACTGCTGAGCGACGGGCTACCGGGGGCGCCACGGATCAGTGGCGCAGCGGCGGCGGCGCTCCCGACGCAGCAGCCCTGCGCGCCCGGCGCCCGCACGTTCCCCGCCGTTCCCGGGCGCTGCCTCGGTGGCCGCTTTCTCGCTTACTGGGACGGGCACGGCGGCCTGGCGATCAACGGGTACCCACTGACCAACGAGTTCGATGAGCAGCTTGAGGACGGCAAGACCTACCGCGTGCAGTACTTCGAGCGCGTGCGGATGGAATACCACCCGGAGAACAGCGACCCACAATACCAGGTGCTGCTCGGCCAGTTCGGCCGCGCCATCCATCCCGCCGATCCCCCAGTTGCGGCGATCCCAGGCGCGCCCTTCTTCGCCCAGGAGACCGGGCACAACGTGACGCGCCAGGCCTTCCTCGACTACTGGACCGCGCACGGAGGTCTTGCGCAGTTCGGCTTCCCTATCACCGAGGAATTCACGGAGCAACTGGGCGACCAGCAGTATGCAGTGCAGTATTTCGAGCGTGCCCGCCTCGAGTGGCACCCAGAGAACAGCGACCCGCAATACCAGGTACTCCTCGGCCAGTTCGGGCGGATCATCCTCAGCATTGCCTTCCCCGGCTGGGGCATGCCATTCCGCAGTGTCGGACCCAACAGCATCCAGACAATCTTCGTGATCGTGATGGAGAATCACAACTGGGCGGATATTCGAGGCAGTTCCTCCGCCCCCTTCATCAACGGGACGCTGCTGCCGCAAGGAGCCCACGCCGAGCAGTACTTCAACCCGCCCGGCCTGCACCCGAGTGAGCCGAACTATCTCTGGATGGAAGCCGGCGCCAACTTCGCCGTCAGCGACGATGCCGATCCCGCCGTCAACCACCAGGCGACCACGCAGCATCTGGTCACACAACTTACCGATGCCGGCCTGAACTGGAAGTCGTACCAGGAGGGGATTGACGGGACGTCATGCCCCCTCGTCGGGTCCGGGCGCTATGCGCCCCGGCACAATCCGATGATCTACTTTGACGATGTGTCGAGTAAGAACAATCCAGCGTCGCCGGCTTGCATCGCGCACGTCCGTCCCTTCGATGAGTTGCAGCGGGATTTGAATGCGAACACGGTAGCCAGTTACAACTTCATCACGCCCAATCTCTGCAACGACATGCACGATAATTGTACGGGTGACCAGATCCGCCAGGGCGACGACTGGCTATCCACCGTGGTCCCGCAGATCCAGGCGTCCACAGCCTACCGGAATGGCGGGGCCATCTTCATCACCTGGGACGAGGGCGCGGGGAGTGACGGCCCGATCGGGCTGATCGCTCTATCACCCTTCGCGAAGCAGGGCTACAGCAATCGCATCCGCTATACCCACAGTTCGCTCCTGCGGACCACGCAGACGATCCTCGGTGTCGGGCCACTGCTGCGCGATGCAGCCAACGCCACGGATCTGGGCGATCTCTTCACGGTACCGCTGGCCCCGTCCACCGGGCACGGCGACACCCCAAGCGGGCGCAGTGTTACCGCACCCGAGGCGATCCTGGCGACGCGCCGGTCACGGAGTCGCCGCTGATCTACCGGCCGGTGCGGGGATAGTGTCCCGCCTTGCCAGGCCACTGCTGAAACTCGAGGAGGACTGCTGTATACGCGAGCGCTCTAGCTACCCTTGATGCTCCATCTGGCGCTGCCGGTTGGCATGATCGGTACGCCACCTGGTCAGCTGCCCCCTTTTCAGACGCCCTTTCGCTACTGCTGTAGTGCCAGACCAGCGCGCTGCCTGACTGCCCGACGTGTACGACTCTCCTTGCGACCCGCCCGCCAGCTCCCTATAATCGGTCGGTATGAGGGGACGAGGCGCGGAGCAGACGCGATGACCCTGCCAGGACCGCCAGTGGAGGTCACCAAATTACTTCCCCCACCGGCGATCCGGCGGCGGCGGTTACCACTGGCGTGCAATGTCGTCGCCGAGGTGTTGAGCCAGTGCGCCGACGCCTGCCTGCACCCGATGATCGTTCTGCCACTCTTCTTCGCCGTCTATCTGCCCACCGAGCGTGAGGTCGGCGGGGCGGTTGCCCTGGTACTGGCCGCCGCGGCCATCGCGGCCGGACTCGGCGCGGTGCTCACCTTTGAAGAACATCCACGCGTACGCTTCGGCGCGCTGCTCGGCGCAACCGGCGGTCGCGCGCTGGTGCTGCTGCTCCTGGCGGCAGCGAGCGGCCGGCTCACGTCGGATCACATACCTAGATTGAACTGGCCGCTCTATTTCCTCGCGGCGGCGGCGCTGTGTGCCGGCTTCGCGCTCCCGCTACGTGTCGCCAGCGCCGGCATCGTGCGCGCCGAAGGCTCGTGGCGCACGCGCTGGGGGCGCTGGGCCGCGACCGGGGCCGTTGGGCTGGCGCTTGGCGCCGTGCTCGCGCGCGGCCAGCTCGCGCGCATCGGGGGCGTCTTCCCGGTTGGCTATCGCGGCCTGTTTCTGATCGCAGCCGTGATCGCGTTAGTCGCCACCGCAGTGACGGCGCTGCTCTGGCTCGGCGATCTGCCCACCGCACCGGTGCGTCCCCGCGCGGGCCTCGCGGCGATCCCCGAACTGCTCGCGAATAACCTGGCTTATGGCCGGTTCATCTTCTTCCGGCTGCTCTATGCCTGCGGCGCGCTCGCCGATCCTTTTTTCGTCCTCTATGCGGTGAGCGAACTGAACGCGAGCGCCCGTGTACTGGTCGGCTACCTGCTGGCGCTGGCGCTGGCGCGCATGGTCGGGACATTCCTCTGGCGCGGTGTCAGCAGCACCGGCGGCAACCCGATGGTGCTGCAACTGGTGTCGTTCGTGCGCTTGCTGGCGCCGATCACCGCGCTGACCCTGCCGCCCCTGCTCAACTCAGCCACCCTGCACGACCACCTGCCCGGCGGCAATAACGCGGTGGTCGTCGCGTTCGGGCTGGTCTTTGTCGCCTGGGGCATCGCCAGCGCCGGGCTGGACTTAGCCGTACCGGCGATCCAATCCGGTATCACCACGCCGCGCGAGCGCGCCGCCGCCAGCGTCGTGACCGGCATCGCGCTCGCCGTCGCAACCGTTATCCTGCCAGTCGGCGGCCTGATCGCCGACCGCTTCGGCTATTCCTTCCTCTTCATCGCCGCGCTCGTCACCGGCGTCATCGCACTGCTGGCCGGCGGCCTGATTGACGAACCGACCACCGTCATCGTGCGCGCCGCCCCCACCGACCATCTCCCCTACCGCCGCAACCGGGTCCACCGCGAGGGCTGACTGACGAGGCGGGCAGTCGGGCAGTCGAGCAGTCGGGCAGTGTGCTGGTCGAGCACTGTGCTAATAGCGAGGCACGGTGCTGCGGAGAACCCACTGCCCGTCTGCCCAACTCGTACGCTATACTGCCTACAGGCAATGATGAGAGACAGGATGCGGGCTAGCCATAATGACTTCAGAACAGGAACTGCAAGAGACGATTCTTGACCTGCTGCCTACGCAGGGGAACTGGAGCGAGGACGGCTATCTCTGGCTGACCGACCAGTCGAACCAGCTGCTGGAATATTCCGATGGGTATATTGAGGTTTTGCCGACGCCGACCGATAGGCACCAGGTCATTCTGCGCTTGCTGGCCTTTGTCTTCTACCAGTATCTCCAGCCACGCGGCGGCACGGCGCTCTTCGCGCCATTGCGCTTGCGTTTACGCAACGGCAAATACCGCGAGCCAGATCTGTTAGCGCTACGCGATGCGCGCGATCCCCGGCGCGAGGAACTCTACTGGACTGGCGCCGATCTGGTCGTGGAAATCGTCAGCGCCGACAGACCGGACCGCGATCTCGTCACCAAGCGCCGCGAATACGCCGAGGCGGGTATTCCTGAGTACTGGATTGTGAACCCGCTGAATGAGACGATCACTGTGCTGGTTTTGGATGGCAGCTCGTATCGTGAGCACGGCGTCTTCGCGCGCGGCGCGCAGGCAATGTCGGCGCTCTTGCCTGATTTCGCCATTGCCGTCAACGTCGTTTTCGACGCCGAGTGAATCCCAGCAGCAGCCGGACATAACTCTCCGTTCCTCGACTATCTGCACCATTCCCGCACAGGGGATATGTCGTGCGGGGCTATTCCCTGGCTGCGTTCAGCCGCGCGATCGGACATTCGTAGCACCGGCGGTGGTCGCAGTAGTGCCGAAACAAATGTAACGCGCCCTCTGCTGCCGGCCGGTCTTGAGCCGTAGCGTCGCCCCGCCCGCGATCTGCGCAGCGAGCGCCCGCACCGGCTCGTTGCCCGCCGACGCCGGCACAACCTCCCAGAGCGCGGCGGCGCCCGCGCCGAGTCGCTCGTCGCCGGCCCAGGCGGCATAGGCCAGCGCGAAGGGCAGCACCACGTTGACAATCATCTCAACCGTGCGATCGGCGCCGATGTAGCGGCCGAACTGGTCGGCCTGGCGCGCTGGCCCGGTCAGCAGCCCACGTAGTT
>DASUBC010000471.1:0-3577 GCA_035763465.1 Thermomicrobiales bacterium | reverse complement strand
CCCATTGACGGTCGTCGCGGCGACCAGCGTATCGAAGATGCGCGCGATATTAGCGCGGAAGGTGGTCAGCCCGGCCTCGCGCGCGGCGTCGTCTTTGTCCTGTAACGCGCGCATGTCATTCCCACCGATGTCAACCGTGATCGGGCTGACCTGCCAGCCGTTGGCGTAGGCCCGCGCGATTGCTGTCTGGGCGTTGGTGAGCTGGCCAGAGGTGAGCATGGAGGCCGCTGTTTCGCCGCTGATGCTGAGGTTTTGCAGCTGCACCGGCCGGTGCGCCGCCTGTTCGAGCAGCGTGTGAAACTCCGCGACATAGCCACGCGTCTCCGGCATACTGGAGAGTAGGCCGACGCCGAGCGAATCACCGAGCGCCAGGTAGAGTTGCCCGATGCCATGCTGGGCGGCCGGGGCGGCTGGCGTGGCGCTGCTCGCTGTGCCGCCAAGCAGAATGAGCGCCGCGAGCGCCAGCCCGCGCAAGAGCAGCAGGAGGCGGCGCGCGGGGGACTCAGTCATTTGTAGGCGTCTCGTGGGCGGCGGCGCGGATGGCGGCATGGCGCTCCGCCGCCAGGCGCACGAGCGCGCGGTCTTGCTCGAAGGTGAGCCGGTCGGCGGCGTCAGCCAGCGGCACCAGGGTGGTGTCGGTGCCGTCGTGCGCGGCGAACTCCGGCAATACCTGCTCGACGTATAGCAGGAAGTAGCCGACGTGGCGCTCCTTCTTGTAGGTGAAGCGGGTCTCGCCGAGCCAGTCAACGATCCGCGCGGCCAGACCTGTCTCTTCGGCTACTTCGCGCACGGCTGCCGCCGCCGCTGATTCGCCCGCTTCGATGTGCCCTTTCGGCAGTACCCAGTCGCCGTTCTTCGCCTGGCGCAGGGCGACGCGGTCCTGGGCGTCAATCACGACGCCGCCGGCCTGTTCGGTCAGGCCGGGCGCGTCTTCGGTGGCGGGAAACGGGGTGCGCGCGATTTCGCCGAGCAGCTTCGCCTGGGTCACCGGAATGAGTTCAGGCATGGCTTTGGTATTCGCAATGAGCGGCATGAAGTTCGCGTCGCCGATCCAGCGCGGTACGACGTGCAGGTGCAGGTGGTCGGCTACGCCCGCGCCCGCGACGACGCCGAGGTTCATGCCGATATTGAAGCCGTCGGGCCTGAGCGCGCGGGTGATGATCGCGGTCAGCCAGGGCAGCAGCGCCGTCATTTCGCCCAGCGCGTCGCCGGGCAGGTCGGGCAGCGCCGCTGTATGCGCGTAGGGCACGATCAGCACATGCCCGGTATTGTAGGGAAAGAGATTCATGAGGACAAAAGTGTGCGCGCCGCGATACAGGATCAGGTTGGCGCGATCGTCGCCGGCAGCCGGCTTATCACAGAAGATACAGCCCTGCGCTTTGGGGCCACCAATGTAGCCCATGCGCCAGGGTGTCCAGAGTTTTTCCATTACTCCTCGTGAGGCGGCGGCGAGTGATCCTGTGGCCGGAATTTGGCGGCATCCACATACTGGTATAATACCATAGGTGGTAGGGAGTAGGCGGTAGACGGTAGTTGCTCATCCCTGGCGCCATGCTTGAAGATCAGCACTGCCTTCTACAGAGGAACTACCGCCTATCAACGAGAGAATCCAGGCAGCAAATACCAGCGTATTCACAGCAGGCGGCGTCAGGCAGTCGCCGTGATGAGCGATAGCGATTCAGGTGCGATCCAGCGTGCGGCACGGTAGCCAGCAAGGGTTCACGAGGGCGACGACGCGGCGGGTGGCCGATCGGCTTGTGCCGCTGTTGTTGTTGCTGCTGCTCGAACTCGGTCTGAGCATTACGACCTTCACCCATGGCTGGGTTGGCGCGTTGCCCTATCACGATCACCTCTACCTCGAAGCCATCCCACATAGCGACATCCACGCTGGCCTGACCCACCATACCCACCCAGGTGACGCGCTCGACCAGGCATTCGGGGCGTTGACCTTTGTCAACCAGACTGGCGCACAGGCCGGTCAGCGCGGCGTGGTCTCGCTTCTATCACTTGACCTCAACCAGTTCGACCTCAGCACCTTCACTTTCACCGGCGCCTTCGCGCTCGGCCTGCTAGCACTCGCCGCCCGGCAGGTCATCCGCTTTCCGCTCGCCGAGTTTCTCTATCGTGCGGGCCAACGTCCCGCGCCTCTTGCGCCGCCGCCACAAGTGCCCTGAGTATGTCGCGCCGCTGCCGATGGCAGGCCATGCCGGAGCCATGCCGAGGTATCGGCGCCGGCAGGTTTTCGCCTTCTAGCGAGCAAGCGGGGCGAACCCACGTAACCTGTAGGGCGCTTGAATGGTAGAACAGCGTAGAAGGAGCGAGTTAATGCGGAGCATCAAACGGCTTGGCGCACTGGTCGGTGCGCTCACACTCGGCCTGTTACTGGCCGGGCTGTTCCTGCCCGGCATCGCGTCCGCGCACGAGCGGCGCGACCTCCTCGGCGGCAAGTACCAGGCGATCGTCGGCTTTCTCAACGAGCCATCGTACGACAATCAATTCAACGGCCTGGATCTCACCATCAATGACATGTCGCAGAAGGACGCGAACGGGAATGGCAAGCCCGTGACCGGCCTGGAGAAGACGTTGAAAGCCGAAGTCAGTTACGGCGGCAAGACGATGCCGCTCACCCTACAGGCACGCTTCAACATGCCCGGCAAGTACGCCGCCTACTTCGAGCCGACGAAAGCGGGGCAGTATCGGTTCCATGTCTTCGGCACGATCGACGGCCAGAACATTGACGAGACATTCGAGTCGGGGCCAGGGCGGTTTGATGACGTTGGATCGCTCGCGGCGCTTCAGTTCCCAGACAAGCAACCGGCCGTGCCGGCTGATCTGCAAGCACAACTCGACGCGGCGCAGTCGAAGGCCAATACCGCCCAGATGAGCGCCATCGCCGGTATCGTGGTCGGTGTGCTGGGCATCATCGTCGCCATCGTCGCGCTGATGCGGCGGCCCGCTACAGCGCCGGCGCAGCGTATGGCGTCGCAGCCAGTGCTGAGTGACGAGTGACGAGTGCTGAGTGATGCGGGGTTCTGGTCAGCGTGGCGCCGATCAGTGGGTGCGGTGCTGCTGAGGCGTACCCCGGATTTCAGTCCGGGGCCACCTCGGCGGCATCGTGTCTACGGAAAGCTCGTGCGCTGGCCAACTCCCCTCATTACGCAGCACTCGTTACTCGCGAAAGTGACCGCTCATGATGCTGTTACCGCTCCATGGTTCCGTCGGCTACTGGGACGAGATCGCCTGTCTGGCGCTCCCGGCCACGGTCATCATGGGGGTCGCGCTGGCCTTGTTCCGACAAGAGCAAAAGCAAGGATTCGATGCCCACATCGAAGAAGGCACGGATGAAGACGAAGTGGCCGGCGCTGAACGCGATGAGCATGTGTAAACCACACGCACCGCGCCGGTGGTGGCTCGTGCTGCCGCTGCTCGGTCTGCTCTGGTTGCTGGTGACGCCACCGGCGATCTCGGCGCATGCCAACCTGGAGCGTTCCGAGCCGGCCAGTGGCGCCGCCGTGCCCACCGCGCCAACGCAGATCAAAATCTGGTTTAGTGAGCAGCCTGAGCCAAAATACAGTTC